>ONMY01000069.1 GCA_900318975.1 uncultured Bacillota bacterium
TTAGTTGGTAAAAAACCAATTGGAAATATCAACGTTGCGATTAAGACAATATATCAAGATATGATGAAAGAGATAAAAGACTGTGATCTTGATTATTTAATGGTCACACATTTCCTCTCTGATCCAGCTGCAAAATACATTATTCCAATCATCGAAGAAACCACAGGCTTTAAGCATATCTATAATACTCCTGCAGGTTCAGTTATCGGCTCACACTGCGGTCCTGGAACTATTGGATTACTTTATATGGTTAAACCAAAAGAAGCTAAAGGAAAGAAAAAATGAAGCTTGGAATGATATCTCTTGGTTGCAGCAAGAATCAAATCGATTCAGAAATGATTCTTGGAATGCTTACCAAGAGTGATTTTTCTATTACGCAAAATCAGGACGAGGCAGATTTAATCATCATTAATACTTGCGGATTTATTGATAGTGCAAAAAATGAAGCATTAGAAGAAATCGCAAGAGTGATAGCTGAAAAAAGAGACGACCAAAAGTTAGTTGTATGTGGTTGTCTTGCAGAAAGATATAAAGAATTTCTTGAATATAATTTTCCAAAAATTGATCTCGTGATATCAATAAATGAATATCCTAAATTCGGTGAACTCATATCTCACCTTTTTTCTATTAAAAATGATAATGAGCAATTATCATTCCATAATAGAGTTTTAATATCATCTAAATATACTCCATATGTAAGAATCGCAGATGGATGTAATAATCACTGTGCTTTCTGTGCGATTCCATTAATTCGCGGAAAATATATATCAAGAGATATGGATGATATCATAAAAGAAGTAAGTGGACTTGTGAGAAACGGTGCAAAAGAGATCAATCTAATTGCGCAGGATACATCTAAATATGGTGTTGATAATTACCATAAGCTCATGCTTCCATCACTACTTAAGGAATTATCAAACATAGAAGGTATTTTCTTAATTAGAATATTCTATATCTATCCTGAATCAATCACTGATGAATTAATAGATGTAATAAAGAATAATAAGAATATTGCTCCATATTTTGATATTCCACTTCAACACGCATCTAATAAGATTCTTAAATATATGAATAGACATTCTACTAAAGAATCATCTATAGAACTAATCAATAAAATTAGAACTGAAATACCTAATGCAGTTATTAGAACTACACTTATGGTAGGTTTTCCATATGAAACTAAAAAAGACTTTGATGAACTAATAGATTTCGTTAAAGAGATGAGATTCTTCCATATGGGTGCATTTATGTATTCACGTGAAGAAGATACTCCTTCATATAATATGAAGCATAGAGTGCCTAAATTTATCTCTAAGAAGAGATATGATATATTAATGGAAACTCAAAGAAGAATTGCCCTAGAAGAAAAGAAGAAATTAATAGGTTGCACTTTTGATGCAATCGTTGATTCATACGATGAAGATTCATATACATATAGTCTTAGAAACTATATGTTTGCACCAGATGATGTTGATAGTTCAATAATAGCTACATGCCCATTTGAAAACGATATCAGTCTTGGAGATATCGTTAAAGTAAAAATTATAGATGCAAACGAGTATGAACTCTTTGGTGAAATAGTAGAGGTATAAAAATGGAAAACAAGGAAAATTTTTTCTCTCTATTTTTTAAGGGAATCTTAATAGGCGTTGCCAATATGATTGCTGGTATTAGTGGCGGTACCATCGCTTTTATTACGGGCGTTTATGAAAAGATGGTTAAATCTCTTGCGAATCTCACAAAGAAATTTGGCCCTAATTTTGGATATTTAATCCAAATATTTTTAGGTGTTGGCGTTGGATTCGTTGGGGCATCAAGGGTCCTTGATATCGCATTTAGCCATATTATTCTTGAAATGATTTGTTTGTTCTCTGGAATCTTACTTGGTGGTATTTGGAATGATAAAGAAGAATACAAAACAATCTTTAAAACTGGCAAGAAAAGAACATACATCATCTCATTCTTAATCGCATTTGGTGCAATAATGTTACTAACAATAATAAATCAGTTATTGATTTCAAGCGATCTTGAAGGTATTACTCAAAGAAATGATGAAAGATGGAATGATGTAACCATCTTACAGATGGTAATACTCTTCTTCGCAATTGCCTTTGGCGCAACAGCAATGATATTCCCAGGTATTTCTGGATCACTTTGTTTTATGGTATTTGGAATATATTATCCTGTATTAAATGCCATGAGTGATATTACAAATTTCTCAAAGTATCAGGATCCTGGATTTGCATTTAATCTAATTAAAATAATGATTCCACTGATTGTTGGTGGAGCATTATCCTTAATATTTATTTCAAAGCCTATCAATAAAGCATTTGAAAAACATAGAGATATCTGTATGTATTTGATATTTGGATTCTTAATCGCATCTATCATTTCGATGTTTATTCTAAACTTCCATGATATACAAATACAATTTACTTGGTGGCATTTACTACTTGCACTACTTGTATTCCTTCCTGCTGGATTCTTCGCATCAGTGCTCCTTCACCTTTCGAAACTAAAGGTGCAAAAGAAGAGAGAAGAAAAACATGCTCACGAAGAAGAATTAGTTAGTGCCGAAGAAGAAACAGAAGTAGAAATAGAAACAGAAGATGTAAGCAAATAGAAAAGATGGTTCAA
>ONMY01000077.1 GCA_900318975.1 uncultured Bacillota bacterium
CCAGCTATTTCTTTAGTATGTGTTACAAGAACGATTGTTTTTCCTTCTTTATGAATATCTTCTAATAACTTTAATACAGCCTTTCCTGAAACATCATCTAAAGCGCCTGTTGGTTCATCACAAAGAAGAATATCACTTTTTTTATTTAGGGCTCTTGCGATTGCAACTCTTTGTTGTTGTCCACCTGAGAGTTGTCTTGGGAATTTGTTTTCCTTTCCTTCTAGTTCTACTCTTTTCAAGAGTGATAATGCTCTTTCTTTATCTCTTGAACCAGGTGCAAGCATAACATTTTGAAGGACAGTAATATCGTTTAAAAGATTAAAGAATTGATAAACGAAACCAATTGTATTTCTTCTATATAGAGTGATGTCTCTATCGTTGTATTTAACAATGTCGTTTCCATATACTAATATTTCACCAGAATCAACTTTATCAATTCCACCAATCATATTTAGGAATGTTGATTTTCCAGATCCTGATCCACCAAGTATTACAAGAAATTCATGTTCATAAACCTCAATAGAAACATTATCAAGAGCGTGCATTAATGCTTCGCCCTCACCATAAGTCTTAACTAAATTTTTTGCCTCTATTATTACTTTCTTTTCCATAATATGCCTCACTTATGAATTCATTTTTATATTAATATTTTATATGATTTAAGAATAAATGTATATTAAAATATAACCCATCAATTAAATGATGAGTTATATTTTGTTAATTATATTCTTTTTTGTGCTTTCTATAGTATTTTATTAATTTTTTACTTGCCTTTTTTAATCCACAGTCAGCACATTCTCCTGTTGGAAGTCCTTTAATTCTTTTATATATATAAGAGGAGAGAATGAATAAGACAAATGATGGAGCAAGAATAAGGACAATTATTTCAATTGGTTGCATATTATTCGTATACAGGATGGTTCTTATTGTAGATTACAATAAATGTGATTGCTGCGGCAAGTAAAGAAGCAAAGATTGCAATAGTCCATACATATGTTCCAATTAGATATACCATCGATGAAACAACATATGAAGTTAAAAGCCAGAATACTAATGTCTTTCCAATCTTCTTATCTGGAAGTTCAGCTTTTGCAGTTGCAACAGCTGCGAAGCATGGGATTGTTAACATATTGAATGCTATAAATGCGATAAGTCCTGCAATGTTTACTCCTGTTGAACTGATAGTAGCTTGTGCTGCATTTACACCATCTTCATCAAGGCCGATGTTATAAAGTGTTATATATGCATTTATTTTTTCTTCATCAGTATTTGCTTCTTCAATTTCAACTTTTGAAGATGCTTGGCTTAATACTTGGAATGTTGCAATAACGTTTTCTTTTGCGATTAGTCCTGTTGCTGCTGATACTGGGAAAATCCAACCAGATTCACTAAGTTGTGATCCAAATCCCATTGGAGTAAAGAATGGAGTTAGAGCAGTACCAAAGTGAGCTAAAATTGAATCATTTTGATCTTTATAGTCTTTATCGTTTATTTCTTCTACATAAGAATCATAAGATGCTAGTAGAACTGGGGTTAATACATTTTCTTTGAAAGCACCTTGTTCTATTTCATCTTCTATTTCATCGTAATAAGTCATTACATCAGAGAAACTAACTTGAAGTTCACCGCTATCATCAAACGCTTCTAAGTCTTCTTCACTTAATAAAGCATTTTTATAAGTTTCATTTTCTGTTGCCAAATCTTCAAATTCGGTATCTGCGATTTCATTTGGATCTGCTTGCTCAATGTATCTTAAATTTGCAGTGAAACTTTGGAGGAACCAAATAACGATTGTAGATGCAAGGATGATTGTGAATGCTTTCTTAATGAAGTGTTTTAGTTTATCCCATAAGTGAAGCATTAATGGTTTAAAACCAGGCATACGATATTGTGGAAGTTCCATAATGAATGGTGGAACTTTACCACGCATTGAAGTATTTCTCATTAATAATACTGATACAACAGCAATAGTAACACCTAATAGATACATTGAATATGTGATAACATCAGCATTGCCTACTCCAAAATATGTAACAATACCACCTGCGATTGCAGTTAGAATTGGGAGTTTTGCACCACATGAGAAGAAAGGTATTACCCTAATAGTTGCGGTTCTTTCTTTATCATCAGCGAGTGTTCTTGTGTTGATCATTGCAGGAATTGAACAACCAAATCCCATGATCATTGGCATAAATGCACGACCAGAAAGACCGAAACGACGGAAGATTCTATCCATTATGAAGGCAATACGAGCCATATAACCAGAATCTTCTAAAATTGAGAAGAATAGGAATAATAATAAGATTTGAGGCAAGAATGAGAGAACGGCAAATATACCTGCAAGAATACCATCAACAATGAGACCTGATACCCAGGAAGCTGATGATGAAAGCCAAGAAGCTACAACTGATGATAAGAAGTCTGTTGCACCAATGAGTAAGCTTTGTAGTATTACACCAGGTGAATTGATTCCTCCTTCATGCCAAATTGTTCCTGCAAAGAATTCTGAGTTAGCAAATGAATCGCTATTTATAAGTTTTCCGAGCCAGAAAATATTTTCCGAGAATGTTAAATGGAATATTAGGAATAAAATTACAAGGAAAATTGGAATACCAGCCCATTTATTTGTTAATACTTTATCGATTTTATCTGATTTTGAATAGCTATCAACACTATTTACCTTTTCTTCATCTGCTACGGTTGTTTTCTTGACGTTTGCAAATTCCTTAGAAATAAATTTATATCTTGAATCTGCGACAATGGCCTCAAAATCTGAACCGAATACTTCATCTTTGAATGTTGATTTGAATTCTTCTACAATGTGAACTAGTTCAGGATGATCTTTTGTCT
The DNA here is from genome assembly GCA_900318975.1 of uncultured Bacillota bacterium. Classification (GTDB taxonomy): domain Bacteria; phylum Bacillota_I; class Bacilli_A; order Izemoplasmatales; family UBA1188; genus UBA1188. Next base: position 2,851 of record ONMY01000077.1, read on the forward strand.
CAAGTTCATCGAGTTCAACGAGTTTTACTGCATGGAATAATGGATTATTAACTTTTATTGCTTCAAATGCAATTCTGCAGTCATTAACTAGATGGAATAGATTAGTATCTTCTAGGATTGTATGAGCTTTTCTCTTGCTCTTTGCAGCTTCATAACCCTTTTTCATTAGTTCATCAACATTATTTTCTTTTAGTGCTGAAATTGAAACAACAGGAACACCAAGCTTCATTTCTAGTGTTTTGGCATCGATTGATTCATTGTTTTTTTCAACAACATCTATCATATTTAGTGCCACAACCACTGGTACATCAATTTCTAAGAGTTGTGTTGTTAGATATAGGTTTCTTTCTAGGTTTGTTGCATCTACGATATTGATAATACAGTCTGGATTCTCATCTAAAATATAGTTTCTAGATATTACTTCTTCTGGAGTATAAGGTGAAAGTGAATAAATGCCTGGAAGGTCAATAATATTAACGTTTTCGTCTAGTTTTTTGTACACACCTTCTTTTTTATCAACTGTTACACCTGGCCAGTTACCAACGTGGGCAGTTGAACCAGTTAAAGCATTAAAAAGGGTTGTTTTACCTGAATTAGGATTACCAGCTAATGCAAAATTTAACATAATTAATCCTCCTTAGTATCCATTGAGATGAGTTCAGCTTCATCTTTTCTTAGTGTTAATTCATAGCCACGAATTGTTACTTCGATTGGGTCACCAAGAGGAGCTTTTTTCTTTAAAATCACTTTCGCACCAGGTGTTACTCCCATATCGAAAAGTCTTCTTCTAACTCTTCCTTCACCGCCAACAGCGACTATCACGCCTTCTTGGCCGATTTTGAAATCTTTTAATAATATAATCATAAAATCCTCCTACGCAACTAATATATGTCTAGATATATTGCTATCAAGTGCAAGTCTTCCTTCTTTTACTTGACAAATAGTGCTACCATTTTGATTTGATAAAACAATAATTTCACTATTGATTGTTATACCTAAACTCTCTAAGTGTTTTTTAGTTTTTTCATCAACTAATATTTTAACTATGGTTAATTTTGTATTTATTGGTGCTAGAATTATTGGCATAAATAACCTCCATTTGATGGTTAGTTATAACTAACCTCACTAATTATACTTCTTATAATTGGCAATGTCAACAAAAAGTTAGTTAATTCTAACTATTTTATTGAAATAGTCCTATTATGTTGATATTTAACATCAATAAATGTATAATTAAAATAGGAGTGTGCATTATGCAAAAAAACGAAAGCCGAGAAGATTATCTTGAAAGAATCTTAATGCTAAAGGAAAAGAACGGATATGTCCGTTCTATTGATATTGCAACAAGCATGGGATATTCAAAACCTTCGATAAGTATCGCAATTAAAAAACTTAAAGCTGAAGGATTAATCGAAATAGATGAAAACACAAACTATATAACCCTAACTAAAACTGGACTTGAGGTTGCAGAAAAGGTTTATGAACGACATAAAATCATTTCATCATTACTCGTCTCAATTGGTGTTCCTTCTGACACTGCGCTTGAAGATGCATGCAAAATAGAGCACGATTTAAGTGAAATTACTTTTGAAAAAATTAAAGAACAGTATAGTAAGATTCAGTAATTATGTAAAGAAAAAACATCCCCGAGAGGATGTTTTTTATTGATAATTGTTAGTTTAGTCGTTACTAGATGAATGACTATTGGCTTGCATCTTTGCTATGATGTTTAGAATCTTGAGAATGAGTTCAAGGAGTGCAATAATCATATCATTGATATATTGAATATTGTAGAGTTTGAATAATTCCTTCATCATTTCAAGTTCTTCTTCAGTAGCCATATTACGTTCTCTTAATAACTCAAGTGATCTTTGTTGAGCTTTAATTTCTGTCTTTAATACTTTTACTGATAAAACAAATGCAATAACATAAATTAAAAGACCACAGATAGATGCAACGATTGTTGCAACACCAGAAAAACCGAAGATAAAAATATCAAGTAATAGACCAATAATAACAAGTGGAACGAACATAAGAGGACCAAAATATGTGAATGGAGTTAAAGCAACTCTCTTTTTCATATCAGGATCACCCTCTTTATCAAGAATAGCAAGAGCACTCTTTTCTGCGCCCATTGATAAAGATGTAATACTCTTTTTCTTATCAATTAATCTTCTTAGTCTTATCTTTTTGAAGTAGTGTGAATAGCTATTACCGAATAATACTGAACCTACAACAGATACTTTAATGTATTCAAGTCCATTGTCATCAAGAATTCTTCTTGCAGCTTCTGATCCAGTAATACCTGCGCTGTTTTTTGTTCTATTAAACTTTACATATTTAATGAAAAGCCAAACAGAAACAACCGTTGATACAACAAATGCAATAGCAATTAAGCAAGCAACAATGAATATTGCCCATTCGACAGCAGCACTAACGCCATCAAACTCTTCAAAATTATCAAATAGTGGCATAACAAATCTCCTTTTTAAATATAAGTATTTTCACAATGTATATTATAGTAATAATATGTGATTTCGTAAATACTTTTTACTTTATAGTTTTAATATGGCAGGTATTTCTTCTCCTTCTCCGCCTTTATAAAACTGTGGTTGTTCGATAAAGCCAAATGAAGCATATAATTTTTTAGCTACTTCATTTTCAGGTTCATAACTTAACCAACATGTATCAGCTTTACCACATGGGAATGATTTAATATAATCTAGGGCAACTTCCATCGCTCTTCTTCCATAACCATTTCTTTGGTAGCGCTTATCAATCATAAATCTCCATAAGCAATAACTCTTTTTTGCCATCTCTATAAAGGCTGGATCTTCTCCCTCAAAATCATCCTCATTTGCACCATAACCAATCATTAGAAAACCAATTGGTTTCTTACCTTTATAAATAGCAAATGGTAGTGCAACACAACCATTTGTGATTGCAACGTATGCTTCCGCCAAAGAACACATGTTGCTTGCGACAAAGTTTTTTTGTTTAGGAGAAACCTTCAATCCCCAAACTACTTTAATATAATTTTTATAAGTTATTTTTTCTAGTGTAATGTTATCCATAATATTTTCCATTTAATTTCTAGTCAAGTAATTATTATTTAGATTTACCTTTCTCTTTTGATCTCTTATCATTAATTATTTTCATTTCTTTTTCTGTAATTAATGTACAATCATTCTCTTTAGCCCAGTTAACACAGCCGGTTAAAACGAGTTTTAAGAATGGACGTGGTACTTTAACTAACATCTTTAGAGCATCATCAGTAAATTTAACTTTATCATCAACTCTATCTGCTGCATATCTTACACTACTTAAATCTACTTCACGGTTAGGAATAGGTTCTGCACTAGCTCTTCTATAATTAGAGCACCAGAAGTTTTTAGAATCTCTATAGCCCCAGTTAGTTGGAAGTGGCATAAAATTAGATCTAGTAACGCCATTAATTATTGCATCATAGTATTTTTCTTTCATTAGAACTTTATCGACTTTTAAAATAAAATGGGCACCAAATTTAGATGTAATACCATTGAAGTTGTGGTATGGGCCATTATATTCTTCTAATACCTCTGTACCTTCGCAGTCTTCTAGTTCTTTCCACCAACTACATTCAAATACTTGAAGTGCTTCAGTGATAACTTTAGGATAGTTACCATCTTTGTTTTCTTCTTTCATTTGTCCATCTTCTAAATGGAACATAAAATCTTCCATTTTCTCTTCTGGTGTATCGCCAGGAAAACCTAGTTTAACATGTTGAGAAAAATATTTTTTTGTATAAGGTAAAAAGTTGATAGTACATTTACCATGTCTAATAATTCCCTTAGCTGTATTAGATGTGTTTCTACACTCTAATATCATAGTATAGTAGTCTTTACCGGCAATATAATAAGGAAAACATAATGAATAAGCGCCAAAACTAGTCTTTTTCCCCTTCTCATCAAGAGTTCCAATTAGACAAAGTGGCATTGGAAAAAATGATGAAGTTTGATAAAAATTATCAACAATCCTTAAATTTTTAAAACTACTCATAATATCCTCTCAAATTATTATATTTTTGTTTATTCACAATAATAGCCTTTAAAGACTTGAAGTCATAAATAGTTCACAACTATTTTCAATTTTAATTTGATTATTGTCGAATATATTTATAAAGTCAATACATAAAATAAAAAACGTGATACCTTTTATCGCATCACGCTAAATTTTTCTATTGGAGGAGCCTCCCGGATTTGAACCGGGGATCAGGGAGTTGCAGTCCCTTGCCTTACCGCTTGGCTAAAGCTCCATCTTATAAAATAATGGTCGGAAAGACAGGATTTGAACCTGCGACATCCTGGTCCCAAACCAGGCGCACTACCAAGCTGTGCAACTTTCCGACATTATTTTTATCTATACAGTTGTTTCTCACTCGTGCTGGCACGCCCAGCAGGAGTCGAACCCGCAACCTTTTGATCCGTAGTCAAACGCTCTATCCAATTGAGCTATGGGCGCATCAGAAGTCATTTAACACGCATAAATACTATATCACAAATTAGTTAAAAATCAAGAAAAAAATATTTTTTGTATTTTTTACTCATAAATAGATATTTCGTATGCTTTTAATTCTTCGTCTACTTTATGGTAATATTTTCTAAAATGTTTGAAGTAGCCTTTCGTTTCATCTGTGATATAAATTGCTGGAAGAGATTCGTTTTCTAAATACCCTTTGAAGTCATATCTTCCATTAACTCTCCAAGGATTTAATATTCCAGGTCTTATTGCGTCTTGAGGGCATTCGAATACACATCTCATACATGTTGTACAATGTGCACCAAATTTAATTCCTTTTTCTGTAACCCTTATATTAGATGCAGGGCATCTTTTTACACAAGAATGGCAATTTGTGCATTTGTCCTTTTTTACATGATAAAATGGTCCAACAGCCCAAGAACATACCCATTCAATTCTAAGAAGCATTGCAAAAAACCTTGTGAAAGGATTATATTTTGGATGATCTTCTTCTTTGTTTATGATTCTTTTTGCAATCATTTTGCACATTGCCTTTGTGTACAAATACATCTGTTTTGCAAGACCATCTTTGTATCTAAACATAATGTTATATGGCATAAGCATATGAACATCCATTATTGTTTCATATCCTTTTTTCTTTAATGCTTTATAACAAAGAATACTTGATGCGCTGTTTGGATGGAATGGTTCTCCGGATGTTTTAAAGAAAAATACCTTCGTATTTCCTTCGTTTTTTGGAAGCAATCTACAAAATTCTACAAAGATTTTTGGCGCATTAAAAGCGTGGATAGGGTATCCAAGTCCAACATAGTCGTAAGAAGATGTATCTGGAATATCTTTGAATGGCTTTTTAACTGCATGAAGATCTACAGTTACACCTGCTTCTTTTAAATTCTTTTCTATTGCTTTAGCGGCGATGAATGTATGACCTGTACCGCTAAAAACACAAATGAGTACTTTCATTATTCTTTCTTTTTATTTTTCTTTTCAGGATAACCATTAGGATATGCTTTTTCCATAGCTTCGATGATGCCTTCATAAACACCACCTCTACCAAATCCTAATAATTTTGAATTCTTTTCTATTTCTTCTTCAGGAATATACATTTTTTCACTCATTATATCGAGCATTAGATACTTGAAATCAAGACCTGCTTGATTTCCTTTTTTAGCTTCTGGTTTTGCAACAAATTGGTTTGCGCCCCATGCAGCGATTCTTTTACCTGCGTGGCAAATAACCTTTTTAGCGTGAAGTCCATCGCAGAATGCTCTTAACATATAATCAAATGTTTCATTTAAATCACCAATTGGATATCTTTCTCCACCCTTACCATTTTCAAGCGCACCAATTGCGGCTTCACCAATATGTTTTACGTGAATCATTGTAGTTCCACCCTTAGGGAAGAATACAAATTTTCCCTTAAAGAATCTTTCAATGAATACATCTTTCCAAAGAGGAGTTCTCTCAGGCATTGCACCAAAGATATATGGAAGTTCAAGAACTACAACTTCCATCTCATCTCCACCAGCCTCAATTAAACTCTTGGCTTGTTCAAGACGACATTTAACATATGGATGACGTTCTCCAATCTTCTTTTCAGGATACATTCTATCAAATGTTGCAAAATATGAGTTGAATACTACGGCTTTTTTAACACCAGCTTTTCTTGCGGCAGTAAATAGTCTTGTTGGATGAACTACGAGTCTTTCATGGAAGAAATCATATGATGGAGCTTTTGGAGTTACTCTATCATCTGGACCAACTGAATAGATTAAATAATCAAATCCTTTGAAGAGTTCAGTTAGTTCCTCTTCGCTCATTTCAAATACATCACCATAGTGAACATC
>ONMY01000172.1 GCA_900318975.1 uncultured Bacillota bacterium
CCCAGAAGAAACTAAAAAAGGCGATAAACTTAAACTTACCATCGATTATTCTAGAGCAACATTTAGAGATGAAAATGACAAAGTCATCGCTTCTCCACTTGCCGATAGAGATAATTTAATGGCAACTTTTGTCAACTTCAAAACTGCCTATGAAACTACTCAAGACAATAAATTTATCGAATTAAAAGATAAGAGAGTAGCGGAAGTTAATGAAAAATACGCAAAGATTGAAGCTGATTTTGCAGCTGAAAAGCAAAAAGCTCTTGCTGAAGCTGATGCTGCTCAAAAACAACTTGCTGCTTCTGTTTCTAGTGAAAAAGCTAAACTCGATGAAGAGAATAATAAGTTAAGAGCTCAACTTGCTGAAGCAAAAGCTAAATATTCTCAAGAAGTGAAAGAGGCTAAGACAAAACATGCTGAAATCATGAAAGAAGAAGTAGCGAAGATTGAGAAAATGTATAAAGATATGTGGGAAAAAGAAAAGAAGGATTATCAAGAATCCATGCTTAAGAACAAAGATAAAGAATCCCGCGCATCTCGTAAATTAAGCTATCAAATCTTTAAAGAAAGTTTCCCACAAATGAAGCAAAATGATCTTGAAAGAAAGACTAATGCTTTAGAATTTGATAAGGAAACAGAATTAAATGGAGTGAAGGCTAGATTCAGTCAACAAAAAGCATTATTATCCGATACTATCAAAGAAAATGAACGCAAGTTCAAAATTGATAATTATCCATATGATGTCGCTGTTAAAGAATATGAAGCAAAAGAAAAAGAACTCAAAAAACAAAAAGATGACGCTCTTTTACATGCTCAACTCTTATTCTTCTTCAAATTTGATGACTACTATCAAGTCATTCCAGATGAAATCACTAATAAGATTATCCAAGGCTTAGGTAATAAAGTCTTTACAAAAATCTTTAGAATTGAAGTACCACATGATGCTTATGAAGAAAAAGAAAACACCATGGAATTTAAAGCAGTTTCTAATATCAACTATGGTGATTACAAATTCTACAAATGCTCAGGTGATGCTTATGGTGAAAAAGTTAATATTTTCCTCAGTAAGAAGAGAGATATTGAACTCGGTGACAAAGTCTACTTGTGCCCAGTTTTAGAAAAAACACAAATCTACGAAGATGAGATGAACATCAGGTTATATTAATATGAAAAAGAAATTTTTATCCTTACTTTTGTTACCATTAGTGCTTACTAGTTGCGGTAGTAAGGGGCTTTCTTTTGCGGAAATAAAACAAAAAGTAGACTCACTTTCTTCTGAACTAAAATACCCATATTACCGTGTGATTGGTACTCTTGACTTCAACAATGAAGTCATCGAAGTTGACGCTACATTTGATAAAACTCCTAGTAATGAAACTCTTGTTCCATATGCTAGATATAACGAAGGCTTTAAAAATTCAAAATTAGATAAGACAGATAATGTGATTTTATATGGATTATCTAGTAGAAGTTATTGGCTAAGAGCACCTCTTAGAATCACAAAAGACAATTTCTATGTTGTTGATGAAAATGGCGAAGAGAATAAAACCTGCGCTCATTACATCATTGAACATATCATTACATCATATCAAGGTGAAAAGGGAGCAATTAACCCACCAAGCAGTGTTATGACCTACGAATTAGCAGGCGATGAAGGCTTTGCATTTGTCGGAAATAATGTCCATACACAATGTAATATTGATAATTATCCATATTATCCAGATCCAGCAGCACATCCAGAATTAGATCCTGATGGAATTGGTTGGGATGAAGAAAATCCTCTCCCATGCTTTGATAACAGAATCAACGCTAAAGTTAATGTTCGTCTTGAATATAATAAAGATGGATGGCTCATTAAAGAACAGTTATCATCAATTGATTATAACTACAATGTTTCTAGTGCTAGCCAAGTCGCTTTAGCGGCAGTATATAGTTATACATTTGGTTCATAATATGAAAAGAAGAATATTTGCCATAAATATTATGGCAGTATCACTTCTACTTTCATGTACAGGAAGGAAATTAAGAAGCGATATTGCAGAATTTATCGCTTCTTTTTCTTTAACTGATTCAGTACAAGCTTATTTAGAAGCGGGCTATACATCGATCAAAATCGAAGTTATTGATGAAGAAGAAACTAAGACGGTTGAAGATTTTTCTTTTAACGTTAGAGATATAGAAAATCCTATCTATTCCTATGATACAAAAATTTATAAAAATGGAACCTTATCTTCATCAGTAAATGAACATATTGAAATAGAGAATAGCAAATATTACTTTGTTAAAAACGAAGTAAAAGAAGAATATTCTTTAGAACAATGCCATCTTTTAGTGCAAAATTTCTTCTATAAAGAGGTTATGCTAGATGGTTCATATCACGTTCAAGGAATGTATTATGGAGATTATGTCCAGCAAAGCGCTGAATATTATCAAGATTACATCACCATTAATAGTGAAGATGATTTATACATTTATGAAGTTGATAGAAATAGTGTAGTCGAAGATAAAGAAGTCAAAATGTACGAGAAATATAGCGTCAATAAATTAGGAATGCTAAATACACTACAAAGTGAAATGGTTAATGGCGCTAATAGCATCAAACAAAATATCACCGTTTATAGAAAATAATTTTTCTATGAGCAGTTGACTAGAAATATATAAAAGCATAAACTAATAGTATAATTACTATTCATCCGTAAAAAAGGAGATTCTTATGAACAAGAAATTTTTAGTTCCTTTTCTTCTCGCGTGCGTGGGTCTTTCAGCATGCGGGAATTCTTTGGTTGATATTGATTACCCTAGTCATGAAGAACATGAAATCAGTCTTAACGCTACTTCATTATCATTAGCTAGTGGCAAAGAAGCAGCCCTTATGATTGATGTCAATGAAGG
>ONMY01000074.1 GCA_900318975.1 uncultured Bacillota bacterium
ACTTTTTGAGACAATCGACCAAAATCCTTTTTCAACAGCACATAAAGGGAAGTTATATAAACGAGTATCAACTCCTTTCGAAACTAAGTAGACAATACTTCTTTTGATCTTTTGAAAGAAGTACGAATACTCTTCCCACAGCAAATCTCTATTAATTGCCGCATTTCCCATCATTTCCATTCCAATAAAATTGACAACAAAAACCCCTTTATACATCTTGTAAATATATTCCACGGTTTCATATACCGTATCAATATTTAACTTTGACAATACAATTCTAATTTCTACAGTTTGACTTTTGCTCAGCAAGTTTTTTATGCCTTGATCTGTTTGAAAAAAACTTCCCGGTACTTGTGTAATCATGTCATGTATTTCTGGATTACTGGAATGAACAGGTATTGCAAATCGAGTATGATTCGGTAGGTTTTCAACCACCTTCTTTAAAAACGTGTAATCAGACAAAGACCTTCCATTTGTTAATAGCTGAAATTCGGTGTGTTGGAACTTTGTTTTCAGCAAATATGTAAGATCTAAGAAAGTATCCTTTTCCAAAGTCGGTTCACCACCCGTAATATTTACATACGGAATATCTAACGGAAGTAGTTTGATATAATCCATAAGCCATTCCTTTTGGTTACCGTTAGATCTACGACGCACTCCTTCTGAGAGAGGGCACATTATACAATTTGAATTACACTTATTTGTCACAAAAAGATCGATCTCTGTCTGATCAGATTTGTAAATGACATTTACCTTTCCGCCCTCGGTTATAGACAGAATACTTCCATAGGTAAGATTTTTCCATTCTCCTTCCACACTAAAAAACGATTTATTTTCAAGATTACAGATGGCGATAGTATTATTCGTTTCCATTGTCACAGTAAAGACCGGATAATTGATACTTCTAAGAAAGCTGAATATTCGTCGATCCTCTCCAACAACGGCAAAGCATTCCCCATTTATCCATTCTAAAATACGCAAACCATTCATAGCAATACCCGCAGCATAATAAAGAAAAGTGCCCCTAATACAATAAAAATAGCAAATGGGATTTTTCTCACTATTACGATTTCACTTCTCCCCTTATTACTCTCACCCCATCGTTTTATTGCTTGGGCTTCATCAACTGTTATCCGACTTCTCATGTCTTCAGTTGTTAGTACAGGAAGACCTTTTATCGTAGAGTTCTGAAAAAAAAGTACAGTCGTATACGAAAGAACCATGCCCTTTTCGACGCTTTTTGTCGGAATACTCTTATAATTATAACCTTCTACAAAATATCTAAGCAGAAGAATTAATACGACAATACCATAGCTTTTCAGAATTGATGCAACATTGATTCGATTGAATCCACCATAAAAAATAAATGATAAAATATAAATACCTACCATAATCAAAATGGTAATTTTGTTCTTTAGATATTGGGATTCACTAATTAAGCTGACCAAGACAATATTCAGTAATGAAAAAATCGCAATATTACTTTTATATAAATCTCCCAGAATAATCTCATAAAGAACAGAAAGATTTCTAATAATTAGGTAAATCATAATATAATTCTTGATTATATCAGGCACCTTACTTTTGTTGAATTTTCTATTCCTTATAACGCTTTCCTTATTCTTCCATTGTATAAGTGAATCTATTATAATATATATGTAGGCGATAAGAAAAATGATCATTATAAAGATCAGCCCAGAAATTCGTACGCCTTCCTGATCATATAATCTTCCCGGAATAAATAAAGAAATACACATCAGAAGTTTTGTATCTCCAGCTGCCCAATAATGCTTTGAATATAACAAAACTGCTATTGAACTCACAAGCAAATAATTGAGCAAAAACGAATTCAAATAATAGCGTGCATCCCCACAATAGTAGATTATATCTAAAAGGATTCCGATTAATGCAGTTATAAAAAGGGCCTTGTTTTCAACAATTCCTCTTTTTAAATCCGTATAGACTACGTAGACACCGCACAAAAACATAACAGCAATCATCAGTATTTCACAAATCATTTCTTTTACCACGTGTCGTTTCTACTGACAAAACATAGTTTTCAAACTCACGTATCGTTAATTCTTTTGAATAAAAACAATTACCGAAAACCAATTTCCAATAGTTCTTGCTTTCTATAATCAAAATATCTGCAAGGCCTTGGAAATCCTTTATGGCACATTCTATGGCGTCTCTTCTATACAGTTCTTTATGCAATAACACATCATCCATTTTCTTCAAACCAATCCTTTAAAATCTCATCTGCAGAATAATCATTCTGAGAGGTTTCTTCAAGACCATCTATGCTCACCATAGTAGATGCAAACGCACGTGCAATTATCATTTCTCTAATTGTTTTTGTATCAGTTGCTATCGTTTTTCTAGCCTCTTGAAAAATAAGTTCATTTTCAAATTCTTTATATATTATCCCTGAATCTGTTGTGTCTTTTGGTATAATTTCGACTATATAATCGCTTTCATCCATATCCAGATGAATATATGCCCTATCAGTGAAAACATAGGCAGTTTTAATAAGTGTGTCTTTATTATACAACTCTTTTGATAATTTCATTTTCTTTTCCTTATAAAACTACTGAATTGGTAATACAGCAAAAAAAATCGTGCCACCTTGATTTCCTATAGTGTATATTTTATTTATTGTTGAAGCTGAATGATTCTCAACAAATGTCCCTACAAAATCAACCACAGAATCCAAATCAGAGAATGAAGTGTCCAATGAATAAGTTATCGCTACAAGTTCATACGCCATTAACATATCATATTCATTTCCATTGCGCAAAAGAGCCATTCCGCTTACCGAAATCTTTTTATCATCTATTAAAAATGACACTTCCGTCCCTGTATCAAATTTCACATAATTAGTCTCAAACAAACTCGAATCTATGGAACTTAATTTAGGATCTCCAGTTTCAGCACTTATAGAATTACAATACTCTACTGCTTCATTATATCTATAAACAAAATCTTCAACAACAACTCCAGAAAGCATTTGAAAAGTAATATTTAGTTCTGACAATAGTTCTTGTGTTATAATCCCAGTGACTTCCAATCCATTTTCAGTTTGAAAGCTTTCAATAGCAGATCTTGTTTTCTCGCCCACAATACCATCTGCAGAACCACAATTAAAACCATTTGCGTTTAAAGAAGCTTGTACTATTTTAATTGTGTTTCTGTCTGATATTTCTTCTCCTCTAACAGAAAATGGTATTAGAATAAGTGACAAAAGGAGTATAATACTAAAGAAATGAAAATAGTTTTTGTATCTTATTTGTTTCATATAAACCTCCATTCATCAAATATTACACGTCTTAGTATTCTTCATCAATTATCCAACTGTTTCATTTTTTCTTGTACTCTTTGTTCAACATCATCAATATATTGTAGATCTGTAGGAGACAAATTGTTTTGTTTTTTAAGCTTTTCG
>ONMY01000011.1 GCA_900318975.1 uncultured Bacillota bacterium
CTAATAACATTACTAATCTGGTTAATTGTTACTCATGATATTGGCGCAGCACTATTACACGCAACACAAGTTCTTGTAATATCGTGCCCTTGTTCTTTGGGTCTTGCAACACCTGTCGCAGTCGTGGCATCAATAGGTGCGAGCGCAAAAGAAGGCATATTAATCAAAAATGCAGCTGTATTTGAAGCGATAAACAAATCGAACACAATTATTTTTGATAAAACAGGAACAGTAACTGAGGGGAAACCATCTCTTGAGTCAATAAATCCAGTTGGTGTAAGCGAGGAAGAACTAATTAAAATAGCCAAAACCCTAGAATCTAAATCAAACCACCCAATCGCAAACGCAATAATGTCATATAACAAAAACATTAAAGAATATGAGTCAGATAACCATCAAAACATTGCTGGAAAAGGTCTCTCTGCAAAAGTTGATGGTGCTGAAATAATGATAGGAAACGAAGCGCTCTTTAATGAAAAAAAGATCGCTTTAGATGGCGCAGTAAAAAGCGAGTATGGAACAACACTTTATATTTCTAAAAACAACACCTTTATTGGGACAATAACAATAAACGATAAAATAAAAGAAACATCAAAAGAAGCAATTGCTAAACTAAAATCTAAAGGCATATATACAAGTTTGCTCTCAGGCGACGCATACGCACCATGTAATAAAGTTAAAGAAGAACTAGGAATAGATGTTGCATATGATAGCGTTCTTCCTGAAGACAAAGAAAGAATAGTAAGCGAAGTCGAAGATTCTGGAAGAACAACAATATTTGTTGGTGATGGAATCAACGACTCTCCTGCTCTTGCTAAAGCATCTGTTGGAATAGCGATAGGAGAAGGAACAGACGTCGCAGTAAACAGCGCATCAATAGTAATGCTTAAAAACGACTTAAGAGATGTAAACAAAATAATAAACATTTCAAAAAGAACAGTTAGAATTATTAAAGAAAATTTGTTCTGGGCATTTATTTATAACTTGCTTTGCATTCCAATCGCTGCAGGAGCATTAAGCACGCTTGGTATTGATCTAAATCCAATGATAGCCGCTCTTGCAATGAGTTTAAGCAGTTTAATTGTTGTTACAAACGCACTAAGACTAAGAAAAATAAAAGAGGAATAAAATGGAAGAATTAAAAGTTAAAGGCATGATGTGCCACGGATGTGAAAAAAGAGTAGAAAAAGCGCTCGAAGAACTAGGTTTAAAAAATGTAAAAGCCGATCATGAAAAAGGCGCGGTTTTCTTTGAAAACAACGGGACACCACTAGAAGAAATCAAGAACCGTATAAACGATCTTGGATTTGAAGCATAAAACCGTCCAAAAAATGTCCGGTGAATTAAACCGACTTGAATTAAATAATTATTTGTAATATAATTATCGTGCCTATCTAATAATGGCTCCAAAAAATGTGGAATATGAGAAGAACGGCGATTATGATGTTGTTCAAAAAGATCAAGGAGGATATTATGGATAGACAAATCAAAACAGCTGACAAAATAGCGTTTTGCATTAAAAACGCCAGAAAGTCATGCAAAATGACACAAGAAGAAGCTGCACAAATACTAGGCTATAGCGAGAGACAATATAGACGATTCGAAACCGAAGGTTTATATGATATCTTGGTAATAGACAGAATTGCTGCACTCTTCAATGTCGACATAAAAAACATCTTATTCGAGCAATAAGATGTTTTTTATTTAAAACCGGTCAAACCACGACCTTCTATAATTAAACAAATCAATTTATAATAATTACGAAAATTAAATAAAGTGTTTGCACCTCGGTGAAGTCACCCTGCTGGTGGCCGAGGCCCAACCATAAGAATTATTAATGTGGGATACTGTATTAATAATAAGACCACCGTGTATTCGCCTTTAATTAGACGCTGTGGTTGGTGTCGCAGGCAGTTCTTCGATGTAAGCAATTAGTGTGTGGGGGCGACAAGAAGCTCTATAGAAATATATCTCGCGATAAGATATAAGCCTGAGAAACTTATATCTCCGCTCTCAAAGGAAGCCTTTGACTTGATGTTAAGCAATTAACTATAACCACATTCTAAGTGCGAGTAGCGAAATGTCAACGTTCAGTTTATGGAGTATAAAAAGATCGCTGAAGCTTCGTGAAAGTTGAAAGATAATCGAACTCTTTCCACTGTTTCGTTACATTGTAACCATTCTAGAAGCATAAAGGTAGCTCCTATATGCTCAGCCTAGCGTGAGTGTGTGCGAATAACAAATTAGAATAATGTTTGTAGGGCGAAGGCCCGCAAACACTTTGTTTAAGATTAAAGCAATATAAGACCCTCTACTATTAAGAATTCTGCAACTATGTAAGTAAGCATTACAAGGAAATGTGTCTTAAATATTGATTCCTTATTAAATCTAACATTA
>ONMY01000103.1 GCA_900318975.1 uncultured Bacillota bacterium
CCAAATAAATACTTAGAATTAATAATTTTAATAGGCATTAAGCTTCTAATTGGTGTAATTATTGGATACATAGTAGATCTTCTTCTATTTAAAGCGAAGATAAATGTCCATGATCATATCGATAGTGATGAATGTCATCACCATGAAGAAGCGCATGTTGGCTGCTGTAAACATGAGATTGAAGATACGAACAAGCTTCATAGATACTTAATTCACCCACTAAAACATTCATTAAAGATATTCTTATTTGTATTAATAATAAATATCGCATTTGGAACAATGATATATTTTATCGGTGAAGATAAAATCAGTGATTTCATTACATCTAATACTTACTTAACCCCATTATTCACTGTGCTTGTTGGACTTATTCCAAACTGTGCATCATCTCTACTAATTAGTAAATTATATGTACTAGATACAATTGGATTTGGAGCACTTATTGGTGGATTAATCGTAAATGCTGGTCTTGGACCAATGATTCTTCTTAAAGATAAAGAAAATTTAAAATCTAATTTAACATTATTCGGAATACTAATTGCAGTAGGACTACTAGTAGGATATACTATTACAATCATAGGTTTTTAAAAAAATAAAAGGGCACGAGATGCCCTTTTATTATGCAACAATATTAACAATCTTATCTTTGATTATGATTATCTTCTTATAACCATTTTCTATATATGGCTTAATTCTATCTCTTGAAAGAACTATTTCAGTAACTTTTTCATCAGATAATCCTCTTTCAACTTCAATCTTATCTCTGACTTTTCCATTTACTGATACAACCATAAGGCATGTATCCTCTATTAAATCTTTTTCATTATATGTTGGATAAGATTCATATTGAATTGTATCATCATGATAGTTATGCCAAAGTTCTTCAGCCATATGTGGACAATATGGATTTAAGAGTTTAAGAAGTGTTTCATAATCTTTTTGAGATATTGTCTCTTCTTCTGTATAAGCGTTAACAAGTATCATAAGTTTTGCGACAGCAGTATTGAATTTACTATTTTCAATATCTTCTGATACACCTTTAATTGTCTTATTGATTATTACTTTAAGCTTCTTAGAATATTCTAAATCACCACGTCTTACATTTTCATTCAATGCTTCAACTTTATCTAGGAATCTGGCACAGCCTTTAATTGAATCATTGTTCCAAGGTGTTGCCATCTCGAAGTCTGATATGAAGAGAATGAATAGTCTTAATACATCAGCGCCATATTGATTAACAATATCGAGTGGATCAACGACGTTTCCTTTTGATTTACTCATCTTTTGGCCATCTGTACCAAGAATTAAGCCATGTAGTCCTCTTTTCTTATATGGTTCTTTTACTGGTACTTCGCCTTGATCAAAGAGGAATTCATTCCAGAATCTTGAATAGATTAAGTGGCGTGTTACGTGTTCCATTCCACCACTATACCAGTCAACAGGAAGCCAATATTTCATTTTTTCCATTGATGCAAATTCTTCATTATTGTTTGGATCAGTAAATCTTAAGAAATACCAACTTGAACCACCCCACTGTGGCATTGTATCAGTCTCACGTCTTGCTTTACCGCCACACTTAGGGCAAGTGCAGTTAACGAATGAATCGATTTTTGAAAGTGGTGATTCACCATTTTCATTTGGTTCAAAGTTTTCAATGTATGGAAGTTTTACTGGAAGATCTTTATAAGGCACTGGAACTGTTCCACATTTATCGCAGTAAATAATTGGGATTGGTTCACCCCAATATCTTTGACGATTATATGCCCAGTCTTTCATCTTATAGTTTACAGTTTTTTCGCCAACTTTAAGTTCAGCAATCTTTTCAATCATTGTCTTGATTGCATCTTTAACTTGAAGACCATCTATAAGTGGACTATTAATCATTGTACCGCTTTCAATATCAGTATATGGAAGAGTATCTCCGCCACTTATTACTGGAATGATATCACAGTTAAATTTCTTAGCGAAGGCATAGTCTCTTGAATCATGTGCAGGAACTGCCATGATTGCACCAGTTCCATATCCCATCATTACGTAATCTGAAATATAGATTGGGATTTCTTTACCACTTATTGGGTTGACTGCAGTTAAGCCTTCAATTTTAACACCAGTCTTATCCTTTTGAAGTTCTACTCTTTCAAATTCGCTCTTATGTGTAGCTTCTTCTTTATATTTATTAACTTCATCTAGATTCTTGATTAGTGATTCATATTTTTCTAAAATTGGATGTTCAGGGGCAATTACCATAAATGTTACACCATA
>ONMY01000165.1 GCA_900318975.1 uncultured Bacillota bacterium
AAATAATGGACTTGTTCGAAGACGATACTAGGCTTTTCTCATACGAGATAAAAGACAAAGCAGGCTTTGGCAAAGGAGGTCTTAAAAACTTCGAAGGCACCATGGCCGATCTTCAGATGATGA
This sequence comes from uncultured Bacillota bacterium, assembly GCA_900318975.1. Taxonomy (GTDB): domain Bacteria; phylum Bacillota_I; class Bacilli_A; order Izemoplasmatales; family UBA1188; genus UBA1188. The sequence continues at coordinate 124 of ONMY01000165.1, forward strand.
CATATCTATGCATGCGCGATTTTCAAAAGAGAGTCAACAAACACGGCGAAGAGTACGGCTGGGACGTTGCCATCTACTCTACGCCCGAGCAGTTATACGGATACAAGCATGTTACTTCGGCTTACAAAGAATCGCCCGAGAAATCACGCGAACGCATCATTAAGCAGTTGAAGAAGTACTTTCCTGATGCAGATGAGAAGGTTGTTAGGAAGGTGATTAAGTAATTAATGCAAAATTTAAAGGTGCTTGGCACCTTTTTTTGTTGATTTCTTTTATGAGCTAAAATATAATAAAAGTGAAATAAACAATTTCAAAAATGTGAGGTTAGTTATGGTATATGATTATATAATTCAAAATTATAAAAATGGCGAACCGATTTTCCTTAGTGAACTTCCCGGTGGCTCGAAAGATTATCTTAGGCAGGAAATGAAGCAGCTTGTGGATGAAGGAAGATTGAATCGTTTATATAATGGCGTTTACTATCTTTCGTATCAAACAATACTTGGAACGAAAGGAAAGATTTCGATAGATTGCTATATTGAAAAGAAATACTTGAGGAATGGCGGTTATATAACGGGACTTCAATTAGCGAACAAATACGGATTTACCACGCAAAATCCTTCGTGCTATGAAATCTGCAGTAATGAAGCTACGACCAAGCAGCGTAAACAAATGATTGATGGTAATACCATAATCATTTATAAGCCTTTGACTGATATTACGGAAGATAATAAGTCAGTTCTTCAGTTCCTTGATTTGATGTCTGTGATTGATAAATATAGTGAGATTTCGGGTGCTGAACTTACAAAGAAATTGAAGAGATATGTTAAATCTGTAAAGGTTGATTTTTCTATGGTAAAAGAGTTCCTGCCTCTTTATCCGGATAGGGTTTATCGGAACATTTATGAAGGGGGCTTGATGGGTGAGTTGGTATAAGGATAATCTAAAAAAATACATGATATTTTGATAGACTTGATTTTGTTTGTGATAAAAGATATAATTAACTAAACATACGCAAAACTATATAAAAAGCGGAGGTTTAGTGAAATGATTTTTACGTACGAGGAAAGCGTAAATAAATATGGATCAAAATTTCTTTTAAAAAAAGCTGTTGAAAGAGAAGAGATATTTCAGTTAGAGAAAGGTGTGTATTCTGATAAAAAATATGCATCTGAAGAAGAGATTATAGCTTCAAAGTATCCTAAGGCTATCTTTACTCTTGATAGCGCCTTTTATCATTATAATTTGACAGACGTAATTCCTGAGAAACACTATCTTGCGACGGATCGAAATGCATCAAAGATTCCGGATAAACGTGTTGTACAAATTTTCGAATATAGTGAAATTCTTACATTGGGGTTAACAACTTATCTTAGTAATGGAGTTGAGATAAATATTTACAACAAGGAACGTCTTTTAGTTGAATTGTTAAGGCATAAAACGAAATTGCCATTCGACTATTACAAGGAAGTTCTTTTGAATTATCGTGAGATTATAAGCGAGCTTGATATTCGAACAATTCAAGATTATGTTTATGCTGTTCCGAAGTCATCGATGATAATGGAGACATTGCATTTGGAGGTTTTATGATTGATATTAATGCAATGATAAGAAAAGAAATAGAAAATGGTTACGGTGATACAAATGCCCAGTCAAAAGTTTGTCAGGATTTGATTTTAAAAGCCATTTCCTCCAGCAAATTTAATCGTAATGTGACGATTAAAGGTGGTGTGGTTATGAGGAGTAAAACAAAGAATGTACGTAGGGCAACAAAGGATGTAGATCTTGATTTTATTCGATACTCTTTAAGTAATGAATCTATAGATTCTTTTGTAGAGCATCTCAATTGTCTTGAAGGATTGAAGATAGAAAGAGTAGGACGCATCACAGAACTAAAACAACAAGATTATAGTGGAAAAAGAATTTTTGTGCGTATTACAGATTCAAATGGATTTTCAATAGAGAATAAGTTGGATTTAGGGGTCCATAATCGTTTAAATATTCAACAGGAAGAGTTCTGTTTTGATATAGCTTATGATGATGAGGGAGCTAGTTTATTAATTAACTCTAATGAGCAGATGTTTGCAGAAAAATTGCGATCTTTGTTGAAGTGGGGTGTGCTTTCAAACAGATACAAAGACATTTTTGACATGTATTATTTAATACAGTTTGTTGATAAAGAAAAACTGAAGCAGTGTTTGGATGTGTACATTTTAGATGATCCTGGAATGCGTGAGAATGACTTACAGGATATTTATCGAAGAATCAATATGGTATTTAATGATAAAATGTATAGAAAGAATATTGATACACGAGATGCCAATTGGCTGGATGAAAATACAGATACTGTATTGAAAGGGATTATGGAATTTTTAAGAAAACTGGAAGAGTATATTGATGTTGAAATATATCATGAAGATAAAAAAGAAAATAAATAGATATTTAGAGGCATAAAATGCGAGAAGACTTTTTACTAGAAGAAATTATTAAATATTTTTCTAATATAGGTAAAAGTATTGGTAGTTTTTTTAAACATTTCAAAGGAATGTGGCAAACACAAGAAGAAGGTAAATATCCGGATGATAAAGGATTTAGATATACTGCTAGATTCTTTATTTTTCTGGCTGCATTGTTTTTGATTCCAACTTCTTTGGTTGCTCATGCTGAAGTTACATTGGCGAATAAGATTTTTCTTATTTCGTTGCTGTATAACATGATATTTTTTTGCTTAGGATCTTTACTGGCACATCTATTAGATTTCTATTTATACAACAAAGCTAAGCATAACTTTTGGAAAATACCACTTGGATTAATAGGTATTCTTTTATTTATTCCAATGTTGCCTTATGTATTATTTTTTTCTCTTGCCTCATTGGTTATTATTTTTTTTAATCTGAATTTTGACACATTTACTGCTTCATCAGGAATCTTGGGTTTGGATATTGTAGTAATATCTGTTATTAGTATTATTTTTCAAAAGCCATTTGATGAAATAATAGAACAATTTATTATTTTTCTAAACGAACTCTTAAAAACGGATATTAAATATAAAGCTGTCATTTTATTTATTGTGATAATTATTTATTCGTTTTTAATTAAATATTTTTCAAAAATATTTGATTGGTTGTTGTTTAGAAAAAAATATGACCCAGAAACAAGAAGACAGTCTCTCAATCTGATATATGTTTGTAAGCTTGCAGTATTGACTTATATTTTCGCTATAATAACGTTTACAGTTGACCTCGGAGACATAGAAGATGAGACTATTAATGTGATTACGTTTATTACATTAATTATTCTTCTCAAAGATAAAATGAGTTCCATGTTTCTAAAAAGAAAAGAGGCACAGGAATTTAAAGTTCAAATAGAATGGAAGAACAATGAAGAAGAAACCATAAAAGAAGAAATAAATGAAAACGACAACAATTCTGATGAAAAAATAGAAGAGATTGAAGAAAAAGAAGAGCCGGTTGCAATAGAAGAAAAAAATTCATATGTTGAACCAGCAAAATATGAATATGATTCTTCAACAATTAAGCAACCATCGTATAAGTATATCAGAACTCACAAATTACCAGACAACAAAAGAATCTATCACAAAAGAAAGAAACGAATAAGAGATTTCTTCATTCCTAAATGATTTATACCACACCAAAAGGCAGGA
>ONMY01000059.1 GCA_900318975.1 uncultured Bacillota bacterium
CATTATTACTACTAATGGAGTATTAATAAAAGAAAAATATGATGAATTATTAGATAATAATCCTTACAAAATAAATATATCTATGCATTCCTTAGAGGCAAATAGAGTAAATGATTACGAGGAATATCTAGATAACATCATAAGATTATCTAAAGATATAAGTGAAAAAGGAACCCTTGTAAATTTAAGGCTTTGGAATGATGGCGGATTAAATAAGAATAATGAATTAATCTTAAATAAGCTAAAGGAAGCATTTAAATCTGATTTTACTAAATGTATTAACGGATATAAAATGAGAGATAGAATCTTTATAGACTATCAAGAGAAATTTGATTGGCCAGATCTATCGACAAAAGAATATGATAATGATATGTTCTGTTATGCACTAAGAGACCAAATTGGTATTTTAGTTGATGGAAGTGTAGTTCCGTGCTGCCTTGATAGTGATGGAATAATGACTCTTGGGAATATCTTAAAAGAAGACCTAGATGATATTTTAAATTCAAAAAAGGCAAAAGATATTTATGACTATTTTTCAAACCATAAAGCAAAAGAAGAGCTCTGTAAGCACTGTGGATATATAAATGAAACAAAAAAATATCGAAATAAATAAAAATATGTGACTTTTTCTTAAGTTAAGTTGTTATATAAGTGAAGGGATAAAATGAGTAAAGTAAGTGAAGAATATTTTACTAGAGTATATGATTATTCATATCAAGAAGTATTTAGTGTAATCTATTCATATGTTAAAACTAAATATGATGCTGAAGATATTCTTCAGGATACTTTTATGTCCTTTTTAGACAAAAACCCTTCATTTAAGTCTTTAGAAGAAACTAAATACTGGCTTATTCGTGTTTCAATAAATAAGTCAATAAACTTTCTAAAGAAGAAATCTAAAACAACTACACTAGCTGATGACTTTGATGTAAAGGTAGAAGATGAATCAAACGACGAATCAACTCTTATATTTAATAAACTGACATCCCTTCCAGAAAAATTAAAGATAGTAATGATCCTCTACTACTATAATAATATGAAGATTAAAGACATCGCAAAAACCTTAAAGATAAGTGAATCAGCAGTGAAGATGCGCCTTGAAAGAGGCAAAGAACAACTTAAAAAAGAACTAGGAGGTCTCATATGAGAGAAGATAAAATAAGAGATTCAAAATACGTTATTCCAGATGTTAATGATAATTTAAAAGATATAATATTCGAAGAATATCAAACCAAGAACAAAGCAAAAGCAAATAATAATCTATCTTATAAAAGAAAAAATCTAGTAATGCCAACTCTAATTACTTTATTATTAGCTTTAACTCTTGCGCTTTCAGTTGCATTCATACCAGCATTTAATAAAAACTATTCAAGCGGTTATACTGAAGATCTTTCTGATATAACTCCTATAGGAGATAAAGGCGAATATTATATCCCAGGTTCAAAAGATGGAGATGGTAAAGGTTATAGTGTAAGTGATTCAGCAAAGACTCCATCAAAAGGTGATGGAAGAGCGTTAGATTCATCATTCTCACCTTCTGAATCTATGTCATCTGATAGTGGTGATTTAGATACTATTATTTCAGGTGTTGAAACAGGACCTTATGAAAATAATGCAAATTATGTTAAAACACTTACATCTAGTTGTGTTGATGATAATGAAGAATTTGATTATTGGGTAAAACTAAATACTTATATGGATGATCAAACAGATGGTTCATTTAAAGAATTCTATAATAGTTTTTCATTTAAAACATTAAATAGAATCAAAATTACTCTTCCAAAAAACATCAGTGCTAAAGCCTCAATAATGAATGGTGATAATGCATTCTTTACTGCAGTTCCAAATAAGAATGGTGTATGTTATCTATTTTCTAAAGAGAGAAGTAATGAATATAAAATTAAAATCAAATATTATACAAGCGCAACTGAAACTAAGGTAATAGAAGATGTCATAAGTGGAGATAAAGATTATACAGATATTATCACTGATGGTTATAATAACCATAAAGATTTAATTGAACTAATGGTTGTGATTGATACAACTGGATCAATGGGTGATGAAATACGTTATCTTCAAAAAGAACTTGTAAATGTTATAAATGAAGTAAAAGATAGTAATCCAAATACTGAAATCAAAGTATCAGTAATCGCATATAAAGATTATGAAGATGAACAATCAACTTACCTATCAAGTACATTTGATTTTAGTTCTGATTTAACAAAAGTAAATAATTTCCTAGCTACTCTTTCTGCAGCAGGAGGTGGAGACTTCCCTGAAGCTGTAGAAGAAGCGTTTAAACTTTCACTTAATTCTTCATGGTCTAATGAAGATTCAACAAAACTATTATTATTTGTTGCAGATGCTCCAAGCCACGATAAAGATGTAGCATCATGGTCAACATCTATCGAAAAATTAGCATCTATGGGTGTAAGAATTATTAATGTTGCATCTAGCGGAATAAGTTCTAAAACTGAATTCTTCTTTAGATCACAGGCAATTCTTACTGGTGGAGTATATGGTTTCTTAACAGATGATTCTGGAGTAGGATCTGCTCATCTAATTGCATCAACTGAAGATACTAAACCTGTTGAATATTTAAACGACATGCTTGTAAGACTCATTAACGGATATCATACTGGAATATTAACTGAACCAGTAGCATATAATGCTAATGAACAATAATTAAAAATTAAAATCATCTTCAAGAAAAAAGAAGATGATTTTTTATCATTTTATGATAAACTTAAAATGTAAAAATATTTTAAGGAGATTTTAAAAAAATGACACTTAACCAAATAATTTTAGTTGCATATGCAGCTTTAATGGTTCTTATGTCTTTAGTTGCTTTAGCTGCTTATTTTAGAGACAAAAAGCTTGCAGTTAAACAAAAAGAAAGAACAAAAGAAAAAACATTATTATTCTATAGCGTATTCTTTGGTGCAATAGGTGCACTACTTGGAAGAATACTTGCTCACCACAAAACTGATAAAGTATATTTCAGTATTGTAATTTACTTTTCACTTTTAACTCAAATCCTAACACTAGGTCTACTAGTATTCTTTGTTTTATAGGAGGAATGATATATGGCAAATAATCGTCCAGTTCAAAATGATCAGGAATCATTAAAAAGATCACATTCAGCATCTTCAAACTTTAAGCTCACTATGCTTTGCCTATTATCATCAGTTGCCCTAATGGCACTAGTAGTAGGACTTGGTTTAATCGAATATAAATCACTTGAATTTGCCCTTCCATTTATTATTGGTGGTGGAGCAGTGTTTGTACTATCCTGTCTTTTATTCTCAGCATTTAAGAGATAACTAATTAGAATAAATAATTAATAAAGCGACTGTTTTAAGCAGTCGCTTTATTTATGCTTTCATCTACTTGAATATATTCTATATATTCTTCTTGATTATATCTTAATGAAATATCAACCATAGAATTATAAACTCTATTTCTTAAATCCTTAATCTGATCAAGTCTAGATAATTCATTATTCTTATAGAATGGTCCTGAAATAACAGATAATACTCTTGGTTTTTTCCTATAGAAACACTTACTTTTAACATAAACATTTGTAAGAGAATATACTGGTGTATTATTGTCTACAGGATATCTAAATGAATGATCGCTGAATTCTCTAATTTTTGTATAATATGGCCAGATATGTGCTTCTGGATATATTGTGATTGAGTTTTTATGTTTAACTATGTAATTTATAGAATCCATATAATTCTTTACTGATTTTCTAGTGTTTGGAACAGGGATTCCACCCAAACACTTTACTAAAAATCCAACACCTTTAATACTTATTGCATCTGGATTAACTAAGATATAGTTTTTTCTATTTCTAATAATATTTGGTGTATAGGCATCAAGCATTCCATTAGTGTGATTAGCATAGATAAAATATGGTTTTCCTTTTGATTTTTTAATGAGTTTCTTATTTACGAATTTTTGATGATATATTATCTTCACCATTAAAAATACTAGTGGTTTTGCGATGATGTAATATAAAAACCAAGATGTAACTCCAAAGAAGAAGTTCTTTGGAACATAATTATATTTTTCTGATATCTTTTTTTGTTTTATACTTGTTCCTGCGAAATCATCTGTAAGAGTATTCTTGTAGTATATCACTCTCTTTTCTTTTTTCATTTATAACCTCCAACATCATTTCTCGCATTCTATTCATGCATTCATCTTGATCATATCTATTTTTCATCATTAGATATTTTCTTGATAATTCCTCTTTTTCTTTAGGATTATCTAAAAGATAATCAATTTTCTTCGCAAGGTCCTTTGGGTTATTTACTTTAAAGAGCGATCTATCATCTATCGCAAATGATTTTGTAGCGCTCTTTTTACTATTTGCAATAATTGGGACAAGTCCACAGCTAATCGCTTCAAGGCAAGAAATGGCCTCAATTTCAACCTCAGCAACGTGGCAGTATAGATCTGATGAATTAATAATTCTTACAAGTTCATCTCTACTATAGAATTTCATGATTGGTTTATTTAACTTAAGTTTTTCTGATAACTTTTCAAGTTTTTTCCTTTTTGGTCCTTGACCTGCAAGTATTAATTGGATTTTATCTTTATATTTTGATTTTGCGATAGCTTTAAGTAGAACTTGGTGGCTCTTTTCTTTTGAATATCTTCCAATATAAAGAATTCTAATCATTCCATCATCATAGTTTTCTTTTAAAGATTTATCATATCTAAAAATATCATTCACACCATTAGATATTACATATCCATTTGTTTCTTCACAAATCGTATTTTCAAAGTATTCTTTAATGAAACTTGTTGGGTAGTGTATAGCATCCACCTTTTTATATAACTTATTCCAATAAGACATATAGGTAAAATAATTTGCGATATTTGAATTCATAAGAAGAAGATGTGATGTGAAATTTTCTGCCTGAGCATGAAAACCTGCGGTTACTGGTATTCCCATCTCTCTTGCGATATTGCAAGATGCAATACCAAGGGCAAATGGAATCATTACGTGGCAGATATCAGATCCTTCTAAAGCTTCCCTAATTATTTTCTTATCTGGCTTTGCAAGTTCAACATTATTAATCTTTACCATATAATTAATAATTGGGCCTAGGTTGATTGTTGGGACGATAAAGTAATCTTTTAATCCTTTTTTTGTTTTATCACAGGTTAAAACTTTAACCGTATCACCTTGACTTCTTAAATGTCTTATTAAGTTCATACATGCAATGGTTGTACCATTATTCTCTTCTCCTAAAACATCAGCAACTATTGTTACGATCATTAGTATTACCTCCTTTTTTAGTTATCGAAATAACTAATGTTATTATATGAGGAGAGTTATAAGATTTTTTCTACTACTATAAATTCTCTTCTCTCTTATTTAATGAATTATTTTTCTACTCATAGTAAATATCTATTCTACCCAAAAGAGAGAATAAAAATTGTATTAAATTTTAGAAAATATGAGATATTTATACAATTTATTAATTTAATAAATAATA
>ONMY01000085.1 GCA_900318975.1 uncultured Bacillota bacterium
GCTGAAAAAAAGAAGTAAACTTTGAAAATTTTAAAAAAATATTATATAATATATATACAAAGTTAAGGAAAAAGAAAAAATAAAAATACTCCTCTTGTCCAAGAGGAAACAATGTGAAAAAGGAGAAAAAGATATGAACGCTTTGCTTAATGGAATGAAGAACGCTACCAATTACACTCTTACTGAGAATGGTGGTATTACCCATAAGACTACCAGATCTGATCTTCTGGATATGTTTGCTATGGGCGCAGCTATGAGATCCCGCAGCGACTCAGATGTAATTCTGATGTTCCGCAAGGCTTTTGCGGAGAATCCTGTTTATGCTCTAAAGTGCCTGTTCTATATCCGCGACGTTCGCGGTGGACAGGGTGAGCGCAGATTTTTCCGCGTTATCATGAAGGATCTGGCAGTCAACCAGACCGCGGCCGCTAAGAGAAATCTTGAGTATGTGCCGGAGTTCGGTCGTTGGGATGATCTGTACACCTTCGTGGGTACCCCGCTTCAGAATGACGCCCTTCAGATTATGAAGGATCAGCTTGAGCTGGATGTCCAGTGCAAGACTCCTTCTCTTCTGGCTAAGTGGCTGAAGTCTGAGAACACTTCCAGCGCTGAAAGCCGTAGACTCGGCAATGTGACTCGTACCTTCCTGGGTATGAATCACAAGCAGTATCGTAAGACTCTTTCCATCCTGCGTGAGCGTATCAACGTCCTCGAGCGTCTGATGAGCGAAAACCGCTGGGATGAGATTGAGTTCGACAAGATCCCGTCTAAGGCTGGTCTGAAGTATAAGAACGCTTTTGCTCGCCGCGATATTATCAAGGCGAAGTATGAAGCGTTTGCTAAGGACACCACAACCAAGGTCAATGCGAAGACTCTGTATCCATATGAGTGCGTCGCAGAAGCTCTGAAGGTTATGGGCCGTCGTGGCTGGGGCTATAGCTATCATGAGCCGGCTCTTGATAATGTTAATCGCCTGATGGTAAATAAGTACTGGGATAACCTTGCTGATTACTTTAATGGCGCAACATTCAATGGTCTGGCTGTTGTAGATACCTCTGGTTCTATGACTGGCTATGGTGATGAGGCTGCGGCTCCGATCAATGTAGCAATCTCTCTGGGATTGTATTGCGCTGAGAGGGCAAAGGGTCCGTTCGCAAATCACTACATTAGTTTCGCAAGCCGTCCGCAGCTGATCGAAACTGATGGCGTAGATTTCTGCGATAAGGTCCACCGTATCTATCGCACCAACCTCGTCGACGACACCAACATTGAAGCTGTGTTTGATCTGCTTCTGGATACAGCAATCAAAAATGGTTGCTCCCAGGATGACCTGCCGCAGAATATCATCATTATCTCCGACATGGAGTTTAATATGGCAGTTGGCGGTGGTTGGCATTCTCGCAGCAACATCAATACTGGCAATGTTGAGACTGTCCTTGAGGGCAAGGCTCGTGAATGGGCAAATTATGGCTATCAGATGCCGCATCTGATTTTCTGGAACGTGGATGCACGCCAGAACAATATTCCGATGTTGGGTAATGGACCGATCAGTTTCGTATCTGGTATGTCACCGACCATCTTTGAGACAATTATGTCTGGTAAGACTGGATATGACCTCATGATGGAAAAGCTGGATAGTGAACGCTACGCTTGCATCCAGTAATACAAAAAAAGGGCTGAGTCATAATGACTCAGCCCCATTTTTTATTGCTTTATAACTATATGTTGTTATAGTATGAAATTCTTCTTCGGTAATATTTTTTAAATCTACCTGTTTTACAACATCTTTTAAAGTTAAACTTCCTACTTCATAAAGACATTTAATTAAATCATAACTCATAAAAGCACCTCCAATAAAATTAAAAAATACGATTATAATATTAATATAGTTTGACTTTAATGAAGGCCAAAAACCTTCATTTTTTTAATTATTTTTTTGATATTCTTTAGAATATAAAATCTTTAAGAAAGGAGATTTTTATTATATGACTATAATTGAAACATTAAAACAAGGAAATAATGAATATAATTTTAATAAAGAATTTTTGAATATAGATTCTTCTGGTTATTCTTTTTTAACCAGTCATAAAACATTTGATAGTTGGTTTAAAAAACCATTATATATTTCTTCTTCTTATTCTAATAATAAATCAACTTATGATTTTAAAGAACCTCATTATGGTGTTATAACTTTATCGAATTCAGATAAAGAATTAAAAATATCAGGAGAAACTGTATACTGCTTTATAGATAATGAAGCAGATGTAGGATATCTTTGTTTTACTGAATCAACTTTATTAACCACAGTATATCATAGTGGCAGCTCTTATAAATCAAGTTCATCCAAAACTCTTGATAATTTTTACAGTGGACAATTAGTTACAGATATTGATTTTACAAATAACAATGATATTAAAACTTCACTTAAAAAAGGTATCGTTATTCAAAGACAAGTAAAAATACAAAATAATTCTACTCCAATACGATCTATTTATAAATATTGCTATAATCCATCGCCGCACGATCCAGTAACTCACGAAGAAGTTATATAGAATGGTGAATCTTATCAAACTGTTACTGTTACAGATGGTTATCAATATGAATATCGAACATATCAAGAAACAGGTTATAATATAAATAATTTAATAGATAGTAGTTTTACTTCTCCTACTGCAATAATATATGCAAATCAGATAAATCGTTTCGGTAATCAAATACTTATCCCCTCATATACAAATGAGGATTTTAATCAAAGCGAAAATATTTCTAATGTTTCATCTTTTACTGATTATATTTATTTACATTTTGTAATAGGAATAAAAGTTTTAAATTGGTCTTTAAAATATAATGAATTTAATTCTACTATTTATGAATATTTAAAAAATGAAATAATTAATAATGGATAGCAAGGAAAAATAACTCTCATTAATAGTAATTATTAGTATACTGAAGAAGAATTTTAGAATAATAGTGATGTTATTACTACAGAAATTGGAAAATATTATTAGATATATCCTAATCCTTATGTTTCTGATTATGATATTTACTATCGAAATGAAAATGATTTAATTAAAGTAGCAAATAAAAATGATTATATATTTTTTAC
>ONMY01000061.1 GCA_900318975.1 uncultured Bacillota bacterium
GGTAACCCTAAAGGTCAAACCCTATATGGTTCAGTAACAATGGGAATTCTTGGCGGAAAAGATCGTCATTTAATCGATAATAATGTAACTAATACAATCGTTTCATATCTTCAACATGATGCCGCAATCAACTCTGGAAACTCTGGTGGTGGCCTATTTAATCTAAAGGGTGAAGTAATAGGTATCAACTCAGCTAAATATACATCAAGTGAAATTGAAGGACTTAATTTCGCAATTCCAATCGATCTTGCAAAAGAAGTTTTATCAGAACTTAAAACAAGTGGAAGCTACAGTGGAAAAGTATCATTCGGTATCACAGTAATAAGTGTTGATGATTTAACTCAGGCAGGAAGAAGTGAATATAATGTTCCTGATAATGTAACTGAAGGTGTTTTAGTTGAAGGAGTAGAAGAAGAAAAATCATCATTTGGCATTTTAGAAAAGAGTGATATCATAATCGAAGCTGATGGTGTAAGAGTTGTTTCAACTCCTGATTTAAGCGGAGTTCTTCCAGGTCATAGAGTTGGTGATAAGATAAAATTAAAAGTAATTAGATCAACTAAGAATGAAGAAACAGGAGAATTATCATCTGATATAATCGAACTTGAGATTGAATTCAAGAGATAAAAAAAGTTAAAAACGTGTGCATAATCACCATATAAAGCAATAAAAAAACAAACCTGTGGTTTGTTTTTTTATGAGATAGAGATTAGGCTCTCTTTACCATTCCTCTTCTGATAGCTCTTGCTGAAACATATACTCTTTCAACAGTGCCGTCTTCGTTAACTACTTTAACTTTTTGAAGGTTAGCTTTCCAAATTTTGTTTGTAGCGTGGAGTGAATGGCTTCTCTTGTTACCTTTCATTGACTTAACGCCAGTAACGCTGCATGCTCTCATTTGAGAACCTCCTATTAATTATAGCCTTATAAATTATATCACAATATTTTGAAATGTAATCAATTATTTTATATAAAACCCAGAAAAACATTTTTTTCTTGTTTATATTACTCAAGTGTGCTATTCTTTTTACGTAAGTAAAAACAAACTTACGAAAATAACATCAGATCTTAATTATTTATGTTTTTTCTAAGAAACATGTTTACTTACTACCTAAAAAGACAATAAGAATTATATATAATTAACCGAATATTTACCTAGAATGCTAACAAATAGCCGCGCTTTCGGCTTTTTCTTGTGTCTTTAAAATATTTAAGTTGAGGACAATTATGGACAAATTATCTGGAAACAAATTTATAGATATGTTAGTATGCGCTGCATACTATCTTAAAGAAAACCAAAAAACTGTTGATGATTTAAATGTATTCCCTGTACCAGATGGAGATACAGGAAGCAATATGCTTCAAACAATGTTAAGTGGAATAAAGAAGATTCAAGCTCTCGGAGATAACCCAAAAATCTCTGATGTAACCATCGCTTTTTCTCGTGGACTTCTTTTTGGTGCAAGAGGAAATAGTGGTGTAATCCTATCTCAAATCTTTTCAGGACTTGCTAATATCGATTCAAATTCAACTGAAGCAAGTATCGATACAATCGTTAAAGCTTTTTCTGAGTCTAAAGCAAATGCCTACAAATCAGTTTTAGTGCCTGTTGAAGGGACAATTTTAACTGTTGTAAGCGATGCAACAAAAGCTATTGTAGATAACAAGGACAAATTTACATCAATAGAGGAACTTGCAGAAACATATTTGAATGAAGCAACTGAATCATTAGATAGAACTCCACTTTTACTTCCAGTATTAAAAGAAGCCGGTGTAGTTGACTCTGGTGGTGCTGGATATGTATATATCATTCGTGGTATGGTTGCATCACTAAAAGGAGAAGAACACACATTCGAAGAAGTATTAACTCAATCAGATAAAAAGGAAACTCAAACAAAGAGTTATATGGATTATGACTACTATGAATTAAATCAATATGGATATTGCACAGAATTCACAATTAGACTTAATCCAAACCTTGAATTCGATAAACAGAGTTTCACAAATAAACTTGAACTTTTCGGTTATTCAATCGTTGTTGTAAACAACGATGATATCGTAAAAGTTCATATTCACACAAAAACTCCTGGTGAAGTATTCTCATTCGCTCAAAAATATGGTGCACTTTGCGCAGTAAAAGCTGATAATATGGCAATCCAAACTGCAGAGAATAGTTCTTTAGTTGTTGATAAGGTTAGAAAGCCATCTAAAAAGAGAGCTGAAAGAAACAAATACGGAGTAGTCGCAGTATTAAATGGTGATGGACTTAAAGAAATGTTCTTTGCTCTTGGTGTTGATGAAATAATTGATGGTGGTCAAACAATGAACCCATCAACTCAAGATTTTATTGATGCAATAGATAGAGTTAATGCAGAACATGTATTTGTTATTCCAAACAACAAAAACGTTTATATGTCTGCTAAAACCGCAAAAGCACTTATCAATGATAAACATGTTATTGTTATTCCTGCAAAGACAATCGCACAAGGATATGCTGCAATGATGTGTTATGACCAATCAGAAGGACCTCGTGCAATCGCAAAAGATATGGAAACTAAAATCCAATCGATTAAGAGTGGAGAAGTCACATATGCTATTCGTGATTCAGTCTCATCTGGCATCAGAATTAAAAAGAATGATTTTATCGCTATTTTAGATGGAACAATTGTTGAGAGCACAAGCGAAAGACTTGAAACCGTCGCATCTCTTTTAAAAAAGATGATTACACCTGACTCAACAATGGTTACAATCTTTTATGGTGAGGCTGTAAGCGAAGAAGAAAGAGAAGAAGTCGAAAAACTCACAAACATTTATCCTGATATATGCCTCCAACTCTTAAGTGGTGGTCAAAAAATATATTCATACATTATTGAGGTAGAATAGGCGCAAATATGCGTCTTTTCTTTAAGAAATGGACATAAAGAATTTAAATGGAGTAGGACCAAAAATCTATAATATTTTAAAAGAAAGAGGGATAACTGATATTAAATCCCTCCTTTATACTATTCCATCATCATATAATTCATATAAACTCACAGGCTTTAAAAATGAAGGTTTAATGAATGCCCTTGGAACTGTAATCGATGATGTTAATATGAAAAAGTTTTCAAAAGCGACAAAAATCTCTTTTGACTGTTTAATCGACGATATTAGATACACATGTACTGCATTTAATATGACATATCTTTCTAAAGTCCTTCATATTGGTAGTGAAATAGTAATTATCGGAGAATATTCTAAAGAATATAAAGAGATACAAGTTCAAAAAATAATAAGCAAAAAAGACTATAAAGAAGGAATTTTACCCGATTATAATATCGATGGAATCGCAAATGCCAATTTTAGTAAGATAATAAAAGATGCAATGAATTATTATGAGAAAAAAGATGAAATAATTCCATCATCATACTACTTAAAATATGGGTATAAAACAGGGAAAGATCTACTAGAATCAATCCATTTTCCAAAAGAAGAATCTGATATAAATTCATCACTAAATTCTCTAAAATATTATGAATTACTATCATTTTCAATTAAGCTTGAAATAATGAGAAAAAGAGTTCAAGAAGCGAGAAAAACTCCAAAACATTATGATATTGAAAGCTTAAAATCTTTCATATCACTTGGAATTCATTTTGAACTCACAAGTGATCAAAAAAAGGCAGTAAATGATATTTGTAAATACCTAGGTTCTAATGTCCCACTAAATATGCTTCTTGAAGGAGATACAGGAAGTGGAAAGACAATCGTGTCACTAATAGCCTCATATGCTGTTTATACATCAGGCTATCAAAGCTTAGTAATGGTTCCAACAGAAGCTTTGGCATTTCAACATTTCAATACTTTTAAATCATATTTAGAACCATTTAACGTTAACGTTAAACTTCTAACATCTTCAACAAAAATGAAAGATAGAAGAGAAATATTAGAATCATTAAAAAATGGAGAAATAGATATAATAATTGGTACTCATTCTCTAATTTCAGATGAAGTTGTATTTAAGAATCTTGGATTTATTGTTTGTGATGAACAACACAAATTTGGAGTTGAACAAAGAAGAAAAATAAAAGAAAAAGGAAACAATCCTGATATCTTATATATGACTGCAACACCAATTCCAAGAACACTTGCTCTTACAATATTTAATGATATGACTCTTGAAACAATAAAAACTCTTCCATCATCAAAAAAGAAAATTAAAACTTTTATCCACACTTATAAAGATTACATCAAAGTCTTAGACTTTGTGAAATCAGAAATAGAAGATGGAAGACAAGCATATTTTGTTGCATCTTGTATTGAAGATGATCCTGAATCTTCATTTGTAAGTGTAAATAGAATGAGAGATGACTTAATTAAATATTATGGTGATACAGTAAGAATTGGACTTCTTCATGGAAAACTATCTCAAGATGAAAAGAATAAAGTCTTAGATGATTTTATGGAAAGAAGAATTGATATTCTTGCATCGACAACCGTAATAGAAGTTGGTATCAACAACACTAATGCATCTGTAATGACAATAATTGATGCCAATCATTTTGGCCTTTCAACACTTCATCAGTTAAGAGGAAGAGTTGGAAGAGGTGAAGATGTTGGCTATGCATTTTTAATGGTTGATAAAAAAGAATCAATGGAAAGATTAAAAATATTAGAAGAAACACAAGATGGATTCTTAATCAGTGAACAAGATCTAAAAGATCGTGGCCCTGGAGATTTTCTTGGTACTGAACAATCAGGAATGCTTAAATTTAATTTTGCAAATATCTTTTTTGATAATTCAATCTTTAATAATGCAAGAAGAGATGCAAAAGAACTCATTAATAATAAAAATATTAAAGAGTTCTATGAAAGAAATCTTACAAGTGATAATTTCAATTAAATTAAGTTGCTTTTAAGATATACTTTATGAAATAATTAGTAATAGAAGTCGGAGGTTTATCTTATGATAAAGATAGCGTTAGATGCAATGGGAGGAGATTTTGCACCAAAGGAACAAGTTGAAGGTGCAATGCTTGCCATTAAAAATATTGACGATATAGAAATAACACTTTACGGAAGAAAAGAAGAAATAGAAAAATATTTAACAAAAAAAGATAGAATCACTATTGTAGATTGTCGTGATGTTATCCCTATGGGAGAACATAACCCAGTTCACGCAATAAGAACTATGACTGATTCATCAATGGTGAAGGCATTTAGGGCAACTGCACAAAAAGAACACGACATAGTTGTAACATGCGGTCCAACTCAAGCAGTAGTTGTTGGTGCACATTTAATCATTAGAAGAATGGAAGGATTTAAACGTCCTGCACTTGCACCAATTATTCCATCAATGACAACTGGACAAACAGTTATTCTTGACTGTGGTGCAAACCTCGAAGTTAGACCTGAACAACTCGTCCAACAAGCTCAGTATGCAGTTGTTTATGCAAAGGAAGTCCTAGGAAGAACTAATCCTTCAGTAGGTTTACTAAATATTGGTACCGAAGAAGGAAAGGGAAGAGAATTTGAAAATGAATGCTATAAAGCATTAAAAGAAAGCGGTCTTAATTTCTATGGAAATGTAGAAACAAAAGATATATTAGAACCACCAACAGATATTTTAATATCTGATGGTTTTACAACTAATATGGTTGTAAAATGTATGGAAGGAACTGCAAAATCTATGGGGAAAATGCTTAAGAATAACCTAAAGCGAGGATTCTTTGGCAAGATTGGCGCTCTTCTTTCTATGAAGAATCTAAATAGATTTAAAAAAGAAATCAATCCAGATGAAGTTGCTGGAGGTATGATATTTGGTCTTAAAATGCCTTTAATTAAGGCTCATGGTTCATCAGGAAGTTATGCAGTTTATTGTGCTTTAAGAACTGCAACAAGCGTAGTTAAAAAGGACGTAAACAACAAGGTTCAACAAGCATTATTAATAGAAAAACCTTTAGGAGAATAAAATGAAACATCCACTTGAAGAATATTTTGGGATAGAATTTAATAACCCAGAGCTTTTAAAAATAGCACTAACACATTCTTCATATTCAAACGAAAACGGTGGCAAAAATAATGAAAGATTAGAATTTGTAGGAGACGCTGTTGTAGATCTTCTTGTTGGGGAATACCTATTTAAAACAATCCCAGAGCAAGAAGGTACTCTCACAAAAAGAAGAGCCAATATCGTCTGTGAAAAATCACTATCTCATTATGCCTCTCTTTTTAACCTTGAAAAATATTTACTTCTTGGGAAGGGAGAAGAAAAGACTGGTGGAAGAGATAAGGATGCGGTTAAATGTGATGCATTTGAAGCTTTTATTGGTG
The DNA here is from genome assembly GCA_900318975.1 of uncultured Bacillota bacterium. Lineage (GTDB taxonomy): Bacteria > Bacillota_I > Bacilli_A > Izemoplasmatales > UBA1188 > UBA1188. The sequence goes on from ONMY01000061.1 coordinate 6,313, forward strand.
CAATCTATCTTGATCAAGGATTAGATACATGTAGAAAAGTAATGGAAAAAATAGTATTTCCAAATCTCGATTATGCTTTCGAAGAAACTGTGGATTATAAAAGTATTCTTCAAGAATATCTTCAAGCTGATAAGCGTTCACTAAAATATGTACTTGTATCAGAAAGTGGTGAACCTCATAATAAAACATTCATCTTCCGTGTTATTATGGATGATGAAATTGTACTTGGTGAAGGAAAGGGAAAAAGTCATCTAGAAGCTGAAAGAAATGCTGCAAAAATGGCTCTTTCAAAAATGGCGGTGATAAAACAATGAACGAAAACATCTTATTTAAAAAACTTCTTGAAGATGATATGATCAATTTCAATGCCATACTCATCAAGAATTATCGAAAATTAAATATTAACGAAAAGGATATAATCGTCCTTTCAAGTCTTGCAAGATCAGAGATTAAAGGATATACATCTTTTAATCCTTCTAGATTAAAGGTTAAAGTAGGACTTTCAAATGACGATTTATATAAATCATTAAATTCATTAACTGAAAAAGGGTATATTGAAATAAAGGAGGCAGTAAACGAAAAAACCCTTAAAACTTGTGAGGTTTTTTCTTTAGAAAAACTTTACAAAGAAATAGTGAATATTTACTTAAAAGAGGAGAAAAAAGAACAGCAAAGAAAGAGTGTATCTTTTCAAGAGGAAATATCATTATTCTATGAAGAAACATATAATAAACCACTATCCCCACTTGATATTGATATCATAAGAGTATGGGCTGATGAGAAGAAGTTTAGTATTGATGAAATTAAAAATGAAATGTTAGACTGTATTAAGATTGGAAAAACCTCTCTTAAAGCAGTAGACCAATCACTAATTAGAAAACGACTTCAAAAGGAACAAAGCCCAGAATATAAGGAAACAAATCAAGTGATAGAAGAACTCAAGAATAAATGGAAAAAATAACAAAAGAGCTCTTCATAGGCTATTTAGAAGAATTATATAGCGACGCAAAATGTGCTTTAAATTACAATAATGATTATGAATTACTAATATCTATAATTCTTTCAGCTCAGACTACTGATAAAGCAGTAAACAATGTGACTCCTGCTTTGTTTGAAAGATTTAAAGATTTAGAATCTCTTAAAAACGCTAATTTAGAAGAAGTAGAAGAAATTATAAAGCCACTCGGTCTTTATAAAAACAAGGCAAAGAATATCATAAGCGCATCTAAATCATTAGTAGACCATGGTTATAGTACTATTCCAGATGATTTTGATATCTTAATTAAATTAGATGGTGTAGGAAGAAAAACCGCAAATGTGTTTCTATCAGAATACTTTGATAAAGATACTCTCGGTGTAGACACTCATATTGAAAGAGTGTCAAAAAGACTAGGTATTGCAGATAAGGGCGATACAGTACTTTTAACTGAACAAAAACTTAAGAATTTCATTCAAGGATACAGTTCAAAAAAAATACACCACATGATGATTGCTTTCGGAAGAAATAAATGCAGTGCTAAAAAACCATTGTGTGAAAAATGTAAATTTAAAGATTGTTGTAATAAATAGGAATAATAAGACGGTGCCACTTTGTTGTGGTACCGTCTTTTTAGTTTCTAGCACGTTAATTTTTTTAAAAAAGAAAATATTTTAAATATACAAAAAAGGCCCTATCTTAATAACAAGGAATATTAAGTGTGAGGAATATGAATTATGAATGCAGAGAGAATTATAACAGCGTTAAACAAGAAAAAAAGAAATGAAAATAAAATATCCGATACTCACTCAATCGGAACAATCGCAAGAAAAAGAAGACAAGAATTACGATTAACACTCGAACAGGTCGCAGATAAAATCTGCAGTGTATCTTATTTATCTAAAGTTGAGGCAAATAAGATAGTACCAAACCCTTCTTGTGTTCAATTACTTATGGAAAAAATGGATATGCCAATGTACGAAAGATATTTACTAGAAAACGAAGATGAATCATTAAGAGAATCACTAAATTATTTTTATACTCTTGATATAGAAAACTATGAAGATCTATATAACAGAGTATTTGAAGTTAAAAATTGTATTGCAGATATTATATGCATAGGTTACTTTATTTTAAAAGAGGAATATCAGAAATGTAAGAGTTTAGTTGAAAGTGTAAACAAGATGCTTGGAGCATTATCTGATACAGCACTAGATATATTTGCTCTTTATGCAACACACTATTATCTTTATACTTTCGATTATGTAAGCGCAAATGCACTAATCGATAAGCTTGAAAATGAAATAGTTAATGACACATTTAAAGTATTAGTTAGAGAGATTAGTTTTAGAGCACATGTCTTTGAGTGCAGACACACATTTATATATAAAGAATTTGAAGAGCTAAATAGCTACTATTCAAAGTGTGAACACTTTAAAAAGATAAAGACTATAAAATTATTATATCTACAGTCGCTATTTGATGCATGTGAGTATCAAGAACTCACAAAAGTTGGAAATAGCCCACTTTTTGCATCATTATATGAAACAAATGATTTATTTAATTATTTGATGGGAGTTTCTTATGTACGCCAAAATGAGACAATAGCCGCCAAAGGATACCTTGATCAGGTAAATGAAAGTAGTATTTATTTTAAAAAATGCCTTGAAGAAAAATACTTAATAGATATTGAAGATGATAAGCTAATTGATATAGTAAAAGACTTAAATAAAGAAAAACCAGATTTCTATTTTGAATACTTTATTGCATCTAAAACTATTTGCACAAATAAAAAAGATCTATTTATGACAGATCTATTTGCGAAAGCTTTATCTAATGCCTCTGTATCCGAAAAAGTAAAACTCTATAAGCTCTATATAGAAGCGCTTAAAGAATCGGTAAGATATAAAGAGGCAACTATAATATCAGAAAAAATAGATGCACTTCTATCTTTAGCTAAGTCTTATAGGTAAATATTCTTTTTCTATAATGTCTTCATGTGTTAACATAGAATAAATTTTAGTATATGTTAACTCATTCGAAAGAGCCTCAAAAGGGCTCTTTTTTAATGATGTATATATTTTTATATTTTCATTATTAAAAATGCTTAGGTATTTTTGTCCAGCACTACTAAATCCAAGTATCCTTATATATTTTAAACCAGAAGAAGATACTTCACATTTTTTTATACCAAGAAGAATATACATTAATATCCTCTTAATCTTAGTTTCTCTGTTTCTCTTAGACACCAGTTCATCTATGAGATTTTCATAAGATGTGAATTCCTTGATTGATTTAATTTTATTTTCTAAGCCCTCTGTTACTCCTTTAATTTTTGCAATTTCTTCACAAGATGATGAAATAATTTTATATTTTATGAGCTCAAAAAGTGTGTTATTCACATTGTAAACAACATACTTTGTTTCATATGGTACAAAATTTTTATATTCTTTATTCTCTTTTATGAGCTCTCTTATAGCGGTTCCTGATTGAATAATTGTGCCTTCTTTTAAAGAATCATAATAAAAAGTAGATACTCTTTTAATGAAATGAGGAGTAATTTTCTTATTTATTTTTTTGATTGATTTAAGATATTCAATCGCAAGTAAGTTATTTGGTGATGATAAAATAATAGATGTTTGTGGATCTATTTCTATTATTGATTTCTTGCTTGCAGCATTAAAACTATCACCTTTTTCTAGGTATTTTTTAATGTTTTCTTGATATTTTTCTGATTCACTAATTTCGATAATTCTGTCAAAAGCACTTGCATCATCCACTTCAACTCCAAAGAATAAATCAGTAATTCCAAGATTATTTAATATTTCAACTGCACGGTAAGCAAAAACATCAGCGCTTTCAATTGCGTAGATTGTTGGAATTTCTGCGACTAAATCAACTCCATTTAATAGAGCATGCTTAGTTCTTTCAAATTTATTAAATATTGCAGGTTCTCCACGCATCACAAAATTAGGGCTCATTGCGACAACCACAAGGTCCATTTTATAATCATTTTTAATTGTATCGATTAGATATTTGTGCCCATAGTGAAATGGATTAAACTCACAAACTATACCCGCTATTTTCATACTCTTATTATATATCAGCTCACACATCTTTACAATTTAAGAAATTCAAGTTATATTATTTTAAGGTTATAAGAAGGAGAAAAAACGTCGTTTTTTTTTTTTTTTTCAATAAGAAGCATGGCATAGGTGTTACAATTGGTGTATTTATCGCAAATTTCTTTAACCCTGAATTTGCATTAATAGATTGTGTTTTCGGAACACTTTCAACTTTAATCGCAGTAATACTCATATGTTTTATTAATAATTTCTTTATTGCATCGCTAATGCCAACCCTAACTTCAATAATAGTGGTCTTAGAACTCTATTTTGTATTAGAACTTCCATTTTTACTAACTTTAATTGAAGTTATGGGATCAATGTTTGTAATTGAGAGCATTATAGGTTATACTATGTTTAGACTTCTTATCAAAAACAAGAATTTCCTAAGAATCATAAAAAATGAAAGAAAGGAATTTATGGATAATGAAATATAATTTTTACGAACTCGAAAGAAAATCAAGAATCTCAAACTATCTTGAAGAAAAAATATCTTTTAAAAGTAAAATAGATGGTATTGAATTTCTAGATATAGAAGATGTGAATGTTAGTGGAAAATTCACAATGATCAATAGAGATTCTGTGAACTTTTCACTTCATATTTCAACAGTAATTACCTCTCCATGTGTAATTACTTTAGACCCAGTAAAAGTTTTAGTTGATTTTGATACCGATTTGTTATATACTTTTAAAGTGGCCGATGATGATTCTTTCCCAATCATAGATAATATGATTGAACTTGATGAAGTCATCTGGGGTGAAATAATTCTTCATATGCCTCTTCGTGTTATTAAAGAAGGAGCTACATACGAAATTGAAGATGAAGTCACCATCGAAAAAGAAAACCCTTTCGCTAAACTATTAAATGAACAAATGGAGGAGTAATATATGGCAGTTCCATTCAGAAAGACAAGTAAATCAGTAAAAAGAATCCGTCGTGGAAACAAAGGTTTATCACAACCTGCACTTGTAAAAGATCCTGAAACTGGTGAATACCGTGTTAGCCATCAAGTAGATGAAAAAGGTTTCTACAATGGCGAACAAGTAGTTGAAATCAAGGAAAAGAAAGAAAAAGAAGACAAATAAGATCGAGCACTTTTCTGGTGCTTTTTCTTTTTCATATGAGTGTTTATGGAACATATTTCAGTATTATTGAATGAATCAATTGAAAGCTTGAATATAAATCCAGATGGTATCTATGTAGACGCAACATTAGGTGGCGGCGGTCATTCAAGCGAAATATTAAAAAGACTATCAAGTAAAGGGCACCTTTACTCTTTTGATGTTGATGATTATTCAATAATGCGTGCCAAAGAAAAACTCGAATCAACTGGTAAAACTAACTACACAATAATAAAATCTAATTTTGAAAACCTAAAAGAAGAATTAAACAATCTTAATGTGTATGAAGTAGATGGAGTTCTCTATGACCTCGGTGTTTCATCTTTCCAATTTGATATGCCTGAAAAAGGATTTTCATATAACTATGATGCAAAACTAGATATGAGAATGGATAGTTCGCTAACTATTTCTGCCTGGAATATCGTAAATGAATATTCATATAAAGAAATAGCCGATATCCTTTATAAATATGGAGATGAAATATATTCAAGAGAAATAGCTAAAAAAATAGTCAGCGAAAGAGAAATAAAACCAATAAATACCACATTTGAATTAGTAGATGTAATAAAAAAAGCTCTTCCAAACAAAGAATTAAA
>ONMY01000083.1 GCA_900318975.1 uncultured Bacillota bacterium
GACGAAAGAGGAGAATATAAACTTCTTGAACCTTGGACATTTACATCAAAAGATGGATCAATAAATCTAAATTTTACACCAATTATAGATAGAAGCGATTTAACCAACGTTTTAATCATTAAATCACTCCAACACCAAGTGTTTGGAACATACTCAGGAACTATCAAAGTTCAAGGTGTTGAAGCAAAAATAGAAAATGCTGTTTCTTTTGCAGAAGTAGTCACAAACTGGTGGTAAAACAATAAATACTTAACACATATACAAAAACGATATTATAAAAAAGTTGACATCTCTTAATAATAGAGATGTTTTCTACTTCCAAAGACAAGTATAATAACGTAAATATGTTAAGATAGTCGTGGAGGTATAAAAATGGAAGAAAAAAGAATCGTTTGTTGTACATCGACAGGATGTATAAGTTATGCACCAAAAAAGTATCAAGAAATGGGTATAGAACAATTTCATATAATTGTTAACTACAATGATAAAGATTATTTTGAAGGACTAGATTTAAATCCATATGACTTTTTTAAAACACTAGAAACAATTGAAAATCCTAAAGACCACTTACCACATAGCGCAATTCCACCAATGGATTCAATTAGACAAAAATTCCAATCAATCGTTGATAGGGGTTATACTGAGGCAATCATCATTACATTAAGTTCTTATCTTGGCGGAACATTCAATGCTATTCAACTCGTTAGTAAGGAATTCCAAGATGTTTTAAAAACTACAATGATCGATGCGAAAACAACTTGTTTCTGTGAAGGCATGCTTGCTGTTCAAGCAAAAGAACTCGTAGATAAGGGCGTAGATACAGAAACCATAGTAAAAGAATTGAATTGGTCAATTGCTCACCAAGAGTTTATTGGTGTTTGTGGAAAGCTTGATTATCTAATTTATAATGGAAGACTTAAAGGCGGAAAAGCATTCATGGGTAAGCTTTTAAAGATAACACCAGTAATGCATTTCTCAAGAGAAGGTGTCTTAGAACCATTTGCACAAGCAATCGGTCTTAAAAAAGGCGCAATTATGGCAATTGAAAAAGTAAAAGAAATAATTGGTGATAGAAGTCCAGAAGATTATTACCTATGGCATAATTATACAGGAGAAAAATCTGCAGACATTCTAAAATCACTAGAAGGTGAAATCGGCCTTAAATGTAATCATGAAGACGTAGTTGCATCTCCGGTTACAGGATGTCATACAGGACCATTCCTTGCCGGATATGGGCTCTTTATGAAGAGAAGAGCTGATGAACCACTAGAATAACAATAAAGAAGGACAACCTTCTTTATTTTTTTATTCTCAAAATCTATCTTTTAGTTTTAATTTATGCTATCATAAATTAGATAAAAAAGATAATTTTTTGAGGTGTTTATCATGACAATCAATATTAATAATGAAGGAAGCACTATATCAATCGCTCTTTCAGGAAGACTAGATACAACAACAGCTCCTGAACTTGAACAAAAATATGATGATGTGTTTAAAGAAAACAAAGAGCTAATTTTTGACTTTAATGGACTTGATTACATTTCAAGCGCTGGGCTTCGTGTTATGCTACTAGCACAAAAACAAGCCAATAAACAAAATTTAAAGATGAAAGTAATCAACGTTTGTCCTGAAATAAACGAGATTTTTGAGATGACTGGTTTTTCAGACATCTTAACGATAGAATAAATCTCACGTTTTTAAAGGAGGTAATATGCCTGACTTTATTATAATATTAAAACTATCGCTATTTGCGCTTATTCCAGTAGTGCTATCTGGAGTTTTTCATATGCTAAGAAGAAGAACTAATTTCAGCAATGTCCCAAGATTAACACAAGAGATAATTATAGGTATTGTTTTTGGCGGTGTTGCAATCCTTGGAACTGAGTTTGGCGTCCCAATTGGCGGTGCAACCGCAAACGCAAGAGACGCTGCGCCTCTTTGTGCTGGTTTAATATTTGGACCTGTTGCTGGTATTATAGCTGGTTTAATCGGTGGAATTGAAAGAATTATTGCCGTTTTATGGAATCCTGCACTTGAATATTCAGTTGTTGCATGTTCTGTATCAACTGCATTTGCCGGAATTTATGCCGCAATTCTTAGAAAGTTTATGTTTGATGATAAGCGTCCATCTTGGGGTCTTGCACTCGTAACTGGTGTTGTAATGGAAGTTATCCATATGACGCTTCTATTTTTAACACACATTGATGATCCGACAGATGCCATAAGAATAGTTGAAATATGCACTATCCCAATGGTTCTTGTTAACTCAATATCAGTTATGCTTGCCGTTCTTGTTGTTCAATTCATGTCTTATAAGATTAGACATGGAGAAATTAGAATCAAAAAAATCTCCCAACAGGTTCAAAGCTGGCTACTAGTTTCTATCATCCTCGCATACTTTGCAACCACTCTATTTGTTTATCAACTTCAAACATCAACTGCATTAAGTGAGACTAAAAGTCTCATGAAGCTAAATATTGAAGATATATCCACTGAAATAGTTAATAATTCTGATGAGGATGAACTTAGTGAAACGCTTCTTGTTAAGAACCATGAGATAGTCACTAGATATAGATTTAATAATGACGTCGATTTAGCTGCACTTGTCGAAGAGTTTAAAATTACAGAAATCAACATTGTTAATTCGGAAGGTACAATCACAAAGAGTACTCATCCAGAGAATTTAACATTCAACATGCGTTCAAGCGAACAATCAGCCGCATTTATGGTGTTACTTGATACAGATAATACACTAGAAATTGTTCAAGAGTTTGGTCCAATAGGAATGGATTCAACCATTTATAGAAAATATTCAGCAGTAAAACTAAATGATAATGAATTTATCCAAATTGGTTATGACAAAGATGATTTTGAAAAAAATATCGAAAACACAGTTAAAAAGTTTACTGAATCAAGACATATTGGTAGTACTGGTTATTACGTTATATTAAATGATAAAAACGAAAATATAGTCGCAGATGCCGATTCTATATACCTCGATAGAGAAGCACAAATTGCAATCAACAAATTAATAGAGAAAGAAGAACTAACAGCCGTTAGAACAACGTACAACAAAGAAAAAGTCTTTGCGATGTATAAAAAACTTTCAAGTTACCTAGTTGTTGGTATATATCCAGAAGAAGAAGCATATGCAATGAGAAATGCTCAAGTCTACATCAACTCATTCATGGAAGTTTTAGTATTTGCACTATTCTTCTTCCACATATATTTCCTCATTAAGAAATACGTCGTAAACAACATAAGAAGTGTAAATAACAGCTTATCAAAGATTATTGGTGGTAACTTAGATACCAAGGTTGATGTTTATACAAGTGATGAATTCTCATCTCTTTCAGATGATATTAACTCTACTGTTTCAACACTAAAACATTACATTGATCTTGAAGCTCAAAGAATTGATAA
>ONMY01000009.1 GCA_900318975.1 uncultured Bacillota bacterium
ATACACCGAGTTTAAAATAATTAACCTTATCACCTAAGGCTTCTTTAGAATAAAGATATGATATACCAGATGTAATAACACCAATCTTTGATCCATTATTCTCTATTTTATTTAGTTTTGTTGTTTCAACGAATTCTCTTAGGCTAGCTTCTCTTTCTTCTACAACTTTATGACGCTTTATAGCATTTCCTGGCATCATAACGTTTTTACTAGGATTTTTAATATATGGTTTTAATTCTTTTATTTCTCTTTCTTCTATTTCTACGAGGCTTTGAGAATGAGATACGCGTGTTGAAAGTCTAAGAATGACTGGAGTATCATACTTTTCTGAAAGATCAAAAGCTATCTTAGTAAACTCTTTACATTCAGAACTATCAGATGGTTCAACCATTAAAAGTTTAGCAGCTTTAGCGTAGTGCCTTGAATCCTGTTCATTTTGTGATGAATGCATTCCAGGATCATCAGCAACCGCAAAAACAAGTCCTCCATTTACTCCAATATAGCTTACAGTAAAAAGTGGATCTGCCATAACGTTTAATCCAACATGTTTCATACATGCCATACTTCTAGCTCCAGCAAGAGATGCACCGATTGCAGTTTCAGCTGCAACCTTCTCATTTGGTGCCCATTCTAGATATATATCATCATATTTAACAGCTGATTCAGTGATTTCAGTTGAAGGAGTTCCAGGATATGACGATACAAGCCTTACCGATGCTTCATATAGTCCTCTTGCGACCGCTTCATTTCCTAATAGTAGTTTTTTCATTCTTTCACCTCTTTTATAATACATATTATAATACGTTCGTTTTATATCTTGAAATAAAAAATGCGTTTACATGAAGTAACGCATTTTTTATATATATTTATTACGTTACTGCTTAATTAATTTTTATATTTCTGCAATAACGAATTTTCAATAAAAGAAAATAACCAAGTTATCACAGATTGGTCTTAAAAAAGTAATAATAGTAATAAAACGCGAATGAATTATTTTTACGCATATGATTCTCCTTGCGTAGATTTTTAGATATAATTGCATAAACTTTATAATAATTCAATAGATTTTTAAAAAATATTTTCATTAATTTGTTAATGCGACTAAAAAACATAAATATTCATAAACTATCAATTAATTCTCTCAAATTTTTATCATATGAAGTGATGTGTTATATAAGTTATACCTTTTTTAAATGTTTTTAATAATTTGTCAATATTTTCTATATATTTTTTTACTCTTTTGTGTCAATTTATTTTTTTGTAAAAAGTCGGTTGACAAAATAATTTGACATAACTATAATGTTAATGAGTAAAATTGTATATGGAGATATTTATATGCCAAAATCAGTTTTTTACAAGATATCACACGACAGAAAAAACAAGTTAATAAAACCTGCAGTAAAAGAATTTGTGAGTAAACCTTATAACAAGATTACTGTATCAAGTCTTACAGATACAATGAGAATTCTAAGAACTGACTTCTACTACTACTTCAGTGATAAAGATGATATTTATGATGCAATCCTTGAAGATTTTTATAAATCAATAACAAAAGAAAAGAGTGATGCAACCTTCCAAGATGCACTCAAGATATTCTTTGAAAAGGTTGTAGAAATAGATAGTTCAAGACTTAAACAATATGTTATAGATATTACTGAGAATTATCATCCGCAATTTGTAGTTGAACTTTCAAAGAGAATGAGAAAATTATTCAAATGTAACTGCGATGGAGATAAACCACAAGTTAAGGTAATGACTAAGATTTATAGATTTATGACAGTTGTGAATCTATATCTTAAGGGAAACTTATCTGTTCAAAGCGCAAGAGAAATATTAGATACAAAAGACTAAAGTATCTTAGAGAAATGTAAAACACATCAGATTTATTCTGGTGTGTTTTTTATCTTAATATCTATATATTTCTTTTCTTTTATACAATTTTTTAAATGTTGTTTCTATATCTCTTATTATTAGAGTAAGTTTTAATATTACTTTTTTATAAAAGTGATATTATAGAAACAAAGGATTGGTTATTCTTATGTATTATAGACACGAACTTGATATTAAATATCCTATAAAATCAGATGAACATATGATTACAGTAAAACATCTTAGAGATGTTAATTTTGATGAAAACTTCCCATATAGAGATAGAACTCTATGGTACAAGATAAAAAGAGGATTATATTTTATTCTAGTAAATACTATCGTTTTCCCTCTTGCAAGGATTAAACATGGTTTAAGAATATATGGAAGAAAGAATTTAAGAAAGAATAAAGCATTACTAAAGAATGGTGCAATTACTATTTCTAACCATGTAATGATGTGGGATTTTATCTGTATTTTAAGAGCTATTAGACCACATCTAGTATTCTTCCCAGCTTGGCCAACAAATTTTGAAGGTCCAAATGCCGGATGTATTAGAATAAGTGGTGGTATGCCAGTTCCAGATAAGCATATTAGAGCCAAATTAAAATTTAAAGAAGCTATGGAAAGTGTTTTAAAGGAAGGAAAATGGCTTCATGTATTCCCAGAAGGATCAATGTGGTGGTATTATCCAGATATTAGACCATTTAAACCTACTGCATTTAAACTTGCAGTAAAATTTAATAAACCTATTGTTCCAATTTCTATTTCTTTTAGACCACCAAAGGG
>ONMY01000024.1 GCA_900318975.1 uncultured Bacillota bacterium
ATGACAAGCATTATTTCTTTAATCAGTACTTTTTTGTTCATAATTACCTTTAATATAAAAATGTCAGGAGAGAAATGCTGACATTTTTATTTCTTTTTTATTTATCGATTATTTGTGCATTAAATCTTCCAATAATCTTTGTAATCGGGATAATCGTCATGAATGCACTTTGATCAATTTTTAGTATCTCATTGCAGTAATAATTTGATTCGTTCTTTTGTACTACAATGATAAGGATGTTTTTATCTCTTCCTGTATATCCACCTTTTCCTTTTTGGATTGTAAGACCATGAGGAAGTTTTTCAATTAACATACTTGCAACTTCATCACCCTTTTCAGTAACTATCTCTAATTTTACTTTATTGTAAGATGTGTGGACATAGTCAAGAACTAAGGATGATAGCATGAAGAATACGATTGTGTATAAAGCTGTAGTGACAGCTGCACCGAAAGATCCAGTTGATGGTTCAAAGAAACTTATTAATGAACCAAATAAAATTATTAATGAGCAGACTAGTAGGTTGATTGTGCCAACAGATTTTCCAAGTTTTAAGTTTAGATACTGAGCAAGAGTTATGATTCCCCCAGATGTTGCACCTCTACTCATCATAAGACCATTCATAATACCGCCAGCAATAGCACTGACAAGAACACAAGATAATATTTCGTATGTTCCATCAGCATTTCTAAACATTCCAAGGCTTACCCAGAAGCTTCCAAATGATAATGTTATAGTTTGAACAACTGATGATATAAATGTATAAATTGCATATTTTTTTGATAACTTAAAGGCAAGAATATTAAATGGAATTAAGAAGATTAAGTTTAATATGCCGAGGAAGTCTTTATAATAATTCCAATCGCCTTTTACAATTAATCCAATAGCATTTAATATAATTTGTGCTAATCCTGTAACTCCACCAGCATAAAGACCAAGTGGATCAATTAGTGATGATGTAACAACGGATAGTACAAATGATGCAAACACAATAATTACGATTGTGTATGTTGTTGACTGAACTTTTTTATTATTACTTAGATTATTCATATTCTTAAGCTTCTTGTGTTAATTCATAGGCCATTGATTCAACAATTTCATCTGTAGCCTTCTTTATATCGTTTTCTCTTGGGAAAAGAGGAGATTCTAATTTTGAAACATTATATTCATCTATTTCATAAGGTACTAAATCTTTAATACATCCTTCTTGAGTTCCTAATGCTTTAAATACTATCTTTGATGAATTAATAAGGAATGGAATATAGAGTGTTGTGATAACTCTAATAGAATCTAAAAGGGCATATATTACGGCCTCGAGTTCGTCCATTTTTTCATCCTTATAAAGTGCCCAAGGCATTGTTTCATCTATTAGTTTATTAGTTCTTGATACAAGCTTATTGATATCCGAAAGAGCTTTATCAAGTCTATATGAATTCATATCTTCATGATAAAGCTTAATTGTTTCATTTTCTACTTTCTTTAAATCATCAATAAATTCATTAGTGAAACTATTTTTCTTAACTTTAGAATCAAAATACTTAGCTGCCATTGAGATTGTCCTTGATACTAAGTTACCATAATCATTTACAAGATCAGTATTATATCTTGAAATGAAGTCCTCAGGAGTGCAAACAGTGTCAGAAAGTACTGGGAATTCTCTTAGCATATAGTATCTAAAGGCGTCAGAACCATATCTTTCAACGAATGTTTTAGGGAAGATTACATTGCCTTTAGATTTGCTCATCTTATCGCCATACATGAGTACCCAGTTATGAGCAAAGAGTTTGAAATTGATTGGAACATTTATGCTCATTAAAAAGATTGGCCAGAAGATTGCATGGAATCTTAAGATATCTTTTGCAACAACATGTACTACTTCAGAATTTAACCAATATTTTTCGTATAATGATTTATCATCTTCTAAGAAATTAAGAGCTGTTAGATAGTTAAAAAGCGCATCTAACCAAACATAAATAACATGTTTTGGATCTGATGGGATTTCAATACCCCACTTAAATGTTGAACGTGATACAGATAAGTCTTGAAGACCTTGCTTAATAAAGGCAACTACTTCGTTCTTCTTTCCTTCAGGCTCTATAAAATCAGGATGACTATTAATAAATTCTAAAAGCTTATCTTGATATTTTGAAAGCTTAAAGAAGTATGATGGTTCTTTAACGATTTGAACAGGTCTTCCGCAGTCAGGACAGAGCTTTTCTTCTCCTACTTCACTTTGCGAAAAGAATGTTTCGCATTCAACGCAGTACAGTCCATCATACGAACCTAGATAAATATCACCATTTTTAAGCATTGTTTCAAATACTTCTTGAACTTGCTTAATATGGTTTTCATCTGTAGTTCTAACGAAATAATCATAATCACAATCTAGATATTTCCAAAGATTCTTAGCATTAGTCGCAAGATTATCTGTGAACTCTTTTGGAGTTAGGCCTTTAGACATAGCTTTCTTTTCAACCTTTTGTCCATGTTCATCCATACCAGTCATAAATCTTGTATCATAACCCATAGATTTTTTATATCGCTTTAATGTATCACAAAAAAGGGTTGTTGAAGAACTACCGATATGTAGTCTTCCAGATGCATAATATATTGGAGTTGTTATATAGAAATTCTTTTTCATTATCATTCTCTCCTTAATATTC
>ONMY01000130.1 GCA_900318975.1 uncultured Bacillota bacterium
TTACGGGAATTCCACCTGGTTTTGCGCTTAAAAGCCCTGCAACATTCTCAAAAACAAAAACGTCAGGTTTAAACTCATCTACTATTTCGCAAAAACTCTCAAAAAGATAATTTCTATAATCATCATCCATTGAGTTTTTGTCTGTTGCTCTACCATGAATTGAGTATGCTTGGCAAGGAGGGCCACCAATTATTAAATCTACATGCTTTTTCCCTACAACGCCTTTAAGACCCTGTTTAATAACAGTTTTATCATTATAGGAGCCGTATTTTTGAATTGAGTCATTCTGCCAATCTCCATTAATTAATTCTTTGGTTTTTTGTATATCGAAATAAATGACTTTTTTCTTGGCTGATGCTTCTGTTTCTTTCCATTTTGATGTCAATCTATAACGCAAAGTGTCAATCATTGGTTTTTCCCATTCAACATGAGCTAAAGCAGAGAATCGTCCTGTCTGAAGAAAACCTTCTGAAAGTCCTCCACATCCTGCGAATAGGTCTATGAATGTATATTTTCTTTTAGATGGCATTTAAGTATCCAATAAAAGTTATACTAAATATTTAAAAACTTTTGATTATCTATATAACTTTGTATCTCATCTAGCACTTTTGACAAATATTCTTTAGTGTCATCTTTATATTTGACGAGATCGTTTACAGAATAGTCTTTCCCTATTTCCGAAAAAGAAAAATCTCCATGGGCAAGATAATTCCGCTTGTCTTTTATGTCTTTAAGACGCCGTCCATTTTCTATAGTACCGCCTCCAACTTGTTTTAAAATCTTTCTTATCTCTTGAGCATCTATGTTACCACTAATGTTTACACAATCTCTTTTAAAAGTTAATAATTTGTTTTCCAAAATGATGTTGGCAATGGTCAATATTTTATCACTGTTTGCATTTCTCCCTTCTTGTTTTATCCACAATTTTTTCAATTCTTTAGACAAATCGCCAAATGTAACAGATGTATTATGTATGGAATTCAAAATAGCATCTACTGACTTTCTTATTGTTGATTCTACTAAATTATATAATAAAAGGAAGCCATTGGCTTTTAAGATTGTTGAAAGTTCATTATCTATCGCCTTAATTATTTCTTTTCCTAAAATGTCAACGCATTTAATGGAGCAGTTACCACTGTCCAATAATTTTAATGTCGAAAAATACACTTCAACTTCTTGAAGCCTTTTATTATATTCTAATCTCGTATTAGTCATTTTCGTAATGCAATTCTTGCGTGATACCCAACAAACAATCCCTAACAAATTCTATTCTTGCTTTCAGTTTGCCTTGATTGTTACTTGCATCTGAAGTTGTATGATACTTGAACTCTTTAGAGTTAATCCATGATAAATCTGTAGGTTTTAAATCTGGTTTTTGCTTTAGTGCTAGGTAAATTCCGACCGACAATGCTTCAAAGCGAACTCTTGGAGTTGCATTATCTCTACCCTTTCTAGCAAAATATGGAGGATCAAAATTGTTTTCAACAAACTGCATCACAGCCTCAAAATCATGTTTTAAAGTATCTTTGTCAAATCCCTTATTTTGAGATTTCAAATAATCATCAAGAAAAGGTGCAACGTCATGCTTGAAATTCTCATATGAATTCGCATACGCAAAAAAACGTAATGCAAGTTCCTCATATTCACCACGATTTGCCTTATTTTCTGGTATAGGACACACTTTTTGAAATAATTCAGATTTGGAACATTCTATGATGAAGTCATAAAATTCGCCTTGATATGCTCCTTTTCTTATTTCACTTGATTTTAATTTATTAGCACTTGTGTTGACTCTATTGAAGATATCAGCACGGATTTCCTGGCTAGCTTTGTCCGTTACAACATGAAAACGAAAATCTCTTAACAAGAATTTGTTCCTTCTTGATTCAAGCAATTCAGAGAACTTAGTGCCATTTAATTCTGTGAGCTTTTGTAATCCTTTTAATTTAAACCCGTCATTGCAATATTCTGCTAACGTGCGAATACGTTGAGAGCCATCAATGATTTCCAATTCAGCATCTTCGCCAGAAACCGATACCAAAAAGGGCATAATCGGAACCCCCAAGAATACAGACTCAATAAATCTTGATTTCTCAGCTGGTTTCCACACATAATTTCTTTGATAATGTGGAACAAATATTTGCTCTTTTTTATATTTAGCCACAATGACCTCTACAGGATATTCCTTAGTGTCATAAATATAAGGAACACTTTCATGCCTTATTTGTTCTTCTATTGCAACTAATTTTTCTTCATCTAGTTTTTTGTTCTTTTTCATTGTATTGTAAATTTTTTACATGATTAATGACGCTTTGGGCAATTATCTCACCTAGTATTGGCGGTACAGCATTGCCTATATACCGAGAAGCTTTTGTTATAGAAACACTTTCTTCATTAGGAAAA
>ONMY01000058.1 GCA_900318975.1 uncultured Bacillota bacterium
GTAAAAACCTTCTTGAACACTGAATTTTCTAATGAGGAAAGACATGCAAGAAGAGTAAATATAATAAATAATTTTGAAGGAGAGTAAACATGGTAACTATTTTAAAACACCCACTATTACAAAGCAAAATGGCAATTCTTAGAGATAAGAACACTGGCACAAAAGATTTCAAAGAAGTTGTAGATGAAATCGGTATGCTTGTAACATACGAAATCACAAGAAACTTAGAAACTAAAACTGTACAAGTTGAAACACCACTTGAAGTAACTGACTGTGAAGTTGTTGCATCAGATGTATTAATCGTTCCAATTCTAAGAGCTGGTCTTGGTATGGTTGATGGAATTAGAAGAGTAATTCCTAATGCAAAAATCGGTCACATTGGTCTTTATAGAAATGAAAAAACTTTAATTCCAGTAGAATATTATTTCAAATTACCACCTTTGACAGAAAATACAACTTGTCTTTTAGTTGATCCAATGCTTGCAACTGGTAATAGCTGTAACAAAGGTATTAGTTTACTTAGAGGCGCTGGCGTTAAAAAGATTATTTATGTCGGACTTGTTGGTTGTCCTCAAGGAATTAAAGCTGTTCAAGAAATGAATCCAGATGTAGATATCTATCTCGTTGATTGTGATAGAGAATTAAATGACCATGGCTACATTCTCCCAGGACTAGGTGACTGTGGTGACAGACTCTTCGGAACAAAATAATAAAGATAAAGAAACAAGAAATACCCTCACAAAGGGCTATGTAGTATTTACGCAGTTTATATTAGAAGTATTTTTGTTTATCGGTGGGGCAATTCTTCTTGGTCTCTACCTTGATAAATTATTAAACACAAAATGCTTATTTTTACTAATCTTTATAATGTTATTTGGATTTGTTCCAATTTATAACCTTGTAAAGAGAATGAACGTAGAAAACAAATAAATATATAAGAGGTTCAAATGAAGAAAAAGAGAGAATGGACACTATTTGATAAAGCATTGTTAGGTGTGATACCTTTCACTTTATTATTGGCTATCGTTCTCCTTTTTGTTACTAAGAACGAAAATTCAGAGTTAAAATCACTTATAATTGGTGCAGTCACTTCACTCGTATTAAATTTTTGGCATATAAAACTGACATTTAATGTTACCGAAAAGAATGTAGAGAAATTAAAACTATTTACAATATTGAGTTATGTTATTAGATATGCAATATATGCGCTTGTAATACTTCTTGCAACATTCTTAAGTGATTTTAATCCAATGTATATCATATTTGGGATATGTGAATATCCACTAATTATGGTTATTCTTTCACTTACATCTTTGAAGGGAGAACAAAATGCATAATATTTTTTATGCAGAAGAAGAAAGTTTCTTAAATTTCTATTTTGGAACTGATTTTTCTGCCAGCATGAAAACATCAATAATAATATTTGCAGTTCTTGCGATTCTTTTTATAAGCCTTGGAATCGCTTTTTCAAAGATGGATCCAGAAAAGGATGAAGTTCCAACAAAAGGACTAAAATTTCTTGCAGTACTTTTAGTAGATACTATCAATAATTTTGTGGAAAATAATATAGGTAAAGAAAAAAGAAACCTATATGCCCCATACTTTATTGGTATTGCATCATTTATTAGTCTTGCGAATATCGCATCACTATTTGGTCTTAACCCACCATTTGCGAATCTCGGTGTTGCACTAACGCTTTCTGTTTTAGCGTTCGTTGTATTCCAGTTTACTGGTATAAGATTCCAAGGAATTAAAGAGAGAGTTAAAGGATTTATGGGTCCAGTGCCAGCTGCATCTTTCCTAGTATTCCCAATCTCAATTATCGGTGAAATCACAACTCCATTCTCAATGGGTATGCGTATGTTCGGTAATATCTTTAGTGGAATTGTTCTTGGGGGACTTGTTTTTGCAGTAACCGATATGCTTGGTGCGATGATTGGAACTGTTCTTGGCGAGATACTTGGTTCATTCTTATCACTAGTAGTAGTCACGGGAATACTACACCCGATATTTGATGTGTTCTTTGGACTACTTCAAATGTATGTTTATTTTATGCTTACGACAATGTTTATAAAACAAAATATGTAAAATTTAGGAGGTTTAATATATATGTTATTAAATTTTTTCACTACTGTATTCACATTCTTAGCTCAAGCTGCTCAAGAGACAACAGAAGTTGTTTCAATCTACAACCATGAATTTGCTCGTGGTCTTGCTTACCTCGGTGCTGGTATTGCAATTTTAACTGGTTTAAGCCAAGGCTTTGGACAAGGCTATGCTGCTGGTAAAGCATGCGAAGCTATTGCTCGTCAACCAGAAGCATCTGGAAAGATCACATCTACAATGATTATTGGTCAAGCAATCGCTGAAACTACAGGTCTATATGCTCTACTAGTTGCAATTCTATTAATGTTCGCAACCGGTGCATAAAAATAAACTTTAAAGGAGGCCTATATGATAGGAATTTTATATTCATCTATAGGTGAAAAGCTTACTGAGATAATCAAGAACGCCTTTGGAGTAAATTTATTAGAACTCATAATAAATGTTCTTGCGACAATAATTCTTATTCTTATTGTAAGGTTTTTGTTTTGGAATAAGGTTACTGCTTTTTTAGATAAGAAGAAAGAAAACCTTAAAAACGCCTACAAAGAAACCGACGAAATAAAAGAGGAAGCAGAGAAAATTAAGGCTGATGCAGAAAATACACTTTCTGAATCGAAAGAAAAAGCTCAAGAAATCGTAAGGGGCGCAGAAGAATCTGCCTTAAAAGAAAGAGAAAGAATTATTGAAGATGCAAAACATGATGCAAGCGAGATAATTGAAAACTCTAAGGAAGAAGCTTTAAGAGAAAAGAATGAAATAATTAAAGAAGCTAAAGGCGAAGTCGTTGATCTCGCATCTTTAATTGCGTCTAAAATGATTGATGAGAATATCGATCAAGACAAATACAACGATTCAATCCTAGAAAAATTAGAGGAAGATGATGAATAACGCTACTGAATACGCAAAAGCTCTTTATGAATTAGTAAATACTATTCATGAAAAAGAAGAACTTTTAAAAGATTTAAATGAAACGATAAAAGTATTTAGTGGTGATACATTAAAGTTTTTCTTATATCCAGAAATAGAAAAAGAAAAAAAGAAAGATGTTATTAAATCATCTTTTAAAGAAGGATTATTAAGAGACTTTCTTTTCGTATTAATAGATAATGATAGAATATCTCTTCTAAATGAAATTAAGGATGAATTCGAATCTATGCTTGATGAAGAGAAAAAACTAAAACAAGTAATAGTTTATTCTAAAGAAAAACTAGATAGTAATTATCTTAAAAAACTTAAAGATATCTTAGAAAAGAAACTATCAAAAAAACTAGTATTAGAAAATAAAATCGATGAGAAAATCATAAGTGGTATCAAAATTTCTTATGATTCAA
>ONMY01000019.1 GCA_900318975.1 uncultured Bacillota bacterium
CAACAGAAGCAACTATTGCATCATTTAAAACTGCATTTACGGCTCTAAAAGCCTTTTTGTAAAACCATTAATTTAAGAGAAGCAAGCTCAAACTTGTTTCTCTTTTAATTTATATTTTATTAAAACAAATAAGGAGTTTGTTCTATATGACACAATCATTAGTCAAAAAAATCTTGTTGTCTATCGGTGGTATTCTCATAATAGCAATCGGTCTTTTATATATTGTTGTTACCGATCTTTATCTTAAAAACACCGCAAACTGGCTATTTTTATCTATTTTTACAGCATTTGGTTCTGGTGCCTGTGTTTTCTTGTCAGAATCAATTAGGCATAAACCAATTATATACTATATAATTAAAAGCCTTGGCGTTGTGTTCGTGGCAGCATTTGTAATAATAGTATTACAATACGTTTCAGCTGCAAACGCAAACGTTGATGAAATAGTAAGTTTAACTCAAAAACAAACAGTTCAAATACAACTAACTTTAAATAGATTAGCTACAGCATGCCTTTTCATTGGAGCCGCATCTGCCGTTTGTCAACTCGCAAACATTATTATGAATATAATATTTGGAATTGACGACTAAAAAAGAAAAGGAGCTGTGCACATGATTTATGATGTTCAAAAAGCAAGTGCACTCAAAAGACTATCAGCACTAATATTAGATTTCATTTTACTTCTAATTCTAGCAACCGGTGCTGCATATGCATCATCACTTATCTTTGATATTGATTCCCATCAAGCAAAGTTACAAGAAAAATACAAATATTACGAAGAAACATATAATGTTTCATTCGATTTAAAACAAGAGGACTTCGATAACATGAGCGAAGAAGAAAGAGCTCATTATGACGAAGTTGAACAAATCATCAATCACGATGAAGAATTTATAAAAGAAAACCAACTCGTAATAAATTTAACATTTGTGATTATTTTGATAGGAATCTTGTTTGGTGTTTTGATAGTTGAATTTGTCATACCGATAATATTTAAAAACGGACAAACAATCGGTAAAAAAGTGTTCTCGCTTATAGTTATCAAAAACAACTCAGTTAGAGTAAGCAATTTCCAAATGTTTGTAAGAACAATATTTGGGAAATTCATCATAGAACTAATTGTTCCAACATACTTCATCGTTATGACGATGTATGGAATTGTGGGTTACATCGGTCCAATAATCGTTATTGCGATTTTGTTACTCCAAGTAGTTTTATTGATTTTTACAAAATATGCTACACCAATCCACGACATATTAGCATTTACGTGTGTAGCAGATAAACAAAGCCAAATGATCTTCGAAAGCGAAGAAGAATTAGCTCATTACAAAGGAAAATTACACGCAGAATCCATTGCTTCAGATAAATATTAAGGTTGAAAAAGGAGAAATTTAATATATATGAAAGTCGTTCTTGAAAAAATAACCAAGATTTTCCCAAACAGAACAAAAGGAAAAGAAGATGTAGTTGCTGTTAGCGAATTCGACTACGAAATAGCTGATGGTAAACTAGTTGGTCTTCTAGGACCTTCTGGTTGTGGTAAATCAACAACACTTTACATGATTTGTGGTCTTCAAAAGCCATCAGGAGGGAAGATCTATTTTGGTGATACAGACGTAACTGATCTATCACCAGAAAACAGAGGTGTAGGACTTGTTTTCCAAAACTATGCTCTATACCCTCATATGACTGTTAAACAAAACATTCTTTTCCCTCTTGAAAACTTAAAAGGAGAAGACAGATTATCAAAACAAGAAATGCTTGAAAGAGCATATCAAGTTGCAAAATTAGTTCAAATCGATGAATTAATGGACAGAAAACCATCAGAAATGTCTGGTGGACAGCAACAAAGAGTTGCCATCGCAAGAGCTCTTGTTAAAATGCCAAGAGTATTACTCCTTGATGAACCTCTATCTAACCTTGATGCTCGTTTAAGACTCCAAACAAGAGAAGAAATTAAACGTATTCAAAGAGAAACAGGAATCACTACTATTTTCGTAACACACGACCAAGAAGAAGCAATGTCTATTTCTGATGAAATCGTAGTTATGAA
>ONMY01000133.1 GCA_900318975.1 uncultured Bacillota bacterium
AAATGTTAAAATATATTATATATAAAAGATTGGAGGAGTACACTAATGAAAAAAACACTAAAAAGAATTGTATCCATATTAATACTCTTTTTAATCGTTCTATTTACTGCATCTTGTAAAGACGATGCTGTTACGACGACTACTCTTAAAGGCGATGATTCAATTCCTCAATCTTTCTATCTTGGTAGTGAGAAAATAGATTTTACTGATATAAGTATTAGTGTTAGTGAGCCAGTTGAAATTGAAAATGATGGACAATATGATTTAACTATAAAAATAAGAATAACTAATAGAAAGGGTGAACATATTAATTTTGAAATTACTAAGGCAACCTTAATCAATGAAAAACTATCATTCGCACAAGAAGTATCATTTGAAAGGGATGTTGAATTATACACTGATCAAACAAAAGAACTAGTATTTAGTGCTACGACTTCATCATCAATCACAAGCGAAAACTACAAATTATATTTTGAAATGAATCCATATAAAATTACTTACTTCTTATATAATGTACCTGATAATTTTAGAGTAGATAGAAGAGTAAACTATTATATTGATGATAAGATTGTTTATACTGAAACAATAAAAGATGATAGAAGCTTTGATGAGATATATAGTTATGAAACTGATGATAATGAATATCACTGTAATAAATGGTATTTCGATACTGAAAAAACAAAAAAACTAGATATCTTTACACATATCACTGAAGATACAAATCTTTATGGTGAGTTAGAATCAAATATTGAATGGTCTTTCTCTTCATCTGATACATATGCTAAAATGAAATCTATAAATTATATTCCAAAAAATGGAATAGTTGTAATACCTGATAAATACAAAAATAAAAACATCGCAATTCTTGCATCTGCAATTTCTAATCTATATGCAGATTCAATCTATATTCCAAAATCTGTAAGACAAATATATATTGGCAATTTCTCAAATATAGGTAATACAAAAATCTACTATGAAGGAACTGAATCAGAATGGAAATCTATATTTATAGTAAGTTCTAGTGTAGTAACTAAAAATGTTACTTATAATACTAAGTTCGAATAAAGGAAGCAATTCAAAAATTTGCTTCTTTTTTTATATCGTGTTATAATAAGAAATGTAAGAAAAGTAAGAAATAATGGAGGGACTATGGAAGAAAAAAGCGAAAACAGATTCATAGTAAGTGTTAAAGTTGGACCTAAAGGTCAAATTACTATACCAATTGAGGCAAGAAAAATGTTTGATATCAAAGAAGGAGATACTCTAATGATTCTTGGCGACAAAGAAAGAGGTCTTGCGATAGTAAAAGATGAAATGTTTTATTCTTTAATGGGAGGACTCGCAAACAATGTTCGCAATTAAGACAGTTAATCTTAGAAAAGAATATAAAGACATAGTTGCTGTTAAGGATTTAAATTTAGAGATAGAAGAAGGAGAATTATTCTCTCTTCTCGGTGTTAATGGCGCAGGTAAAACAACAACCATTAAAATGCTATCAACTCTTACATCACCAACAAGTGGTGATGCATTTATTTATGATTATAGCATTCTAAAAGACCAAGAAAAAATCAAAGAACTCATAGATATATCTATGCAAGAAACTGCGATCGCAAGAAAACTTACAGTTGATGAAAACATAGAATTCTATGCAGAACTATCAGGAATGAAAAAAGATGAAATAAAAGAGATAAAAGAATATATTTATAATTCTTTTAATCTTGATAGAGTTAAGAATAAACAAGCATCAAAACTATCTGGTGGTTGGCAAAGAAAACTATCTATAGCACTAGCGCTTGTTACAAAACCAAAAATCTTATTCCTTGATGAACCAACACTTGGTCTTGATGTTATCGCAAGAAGAGAACTTTGGAAGACTATAAAAGAATTAAAGAAAAATATGACTATAATTCTTACAACTCACTATATGGAAGAAGCTGAAGCTCTATCTGATAGAATTGGAATAATGAAAGACGGAGTATTACTATTTGTTGGTACAAAAGAAGAACTCTATACTAAAACAAAAAAAGATAATATAGAAGATGCATTTATTAATATTGTTTCTGGAGGTGATCTCGATGAATAATTCAGTATCAAGAATTATAACTTTAACTAAAAGAAACATTAAAGAAATACTAAGAGATCCACTATCTTTAATATTTACAATTGCACTTCCACTTTTTATGGAAATATTATTCTATTTCATATTCCATGAACTAACAGCTCAATTTGAAATGAAATATTTAGCTCCAGGAATAGTTGTATTTTCTGAGTCTTTCCTAACTCTATTTACTGGTCTTTTAATATCTTTAGATAGAAAATCATCATTCCTAACACGTCTTTATGTATCTAAAGCTAAATCATATGAATTTATATTTAGTTATGCCTTATCAATTCTTCCAATTGCCCTTATCCAATCAATATTATTCTTCCTAGTTGGTGGAATTTTTGATACATCTATGTTTTCAGTTGGTATGGTACTTGGAATATTACTAAGTATACTAACATCAATGTTCTTTATTGGAACAGGAATACTATTTGGTTCAATTTGTAGTGAAAAATCAATCGGTGGTATTTCATCAATTATTATCACAGGCGAGTCAGTTCTATCAGGCATGTGGTTTCCACTTGAGGGAATTGGAAATGGAATGATTGCCTTTATGAATGCACTTCCATTTAGAAACGCAACTATCCTAATTCAAAATATGATTCTAGGTGTCAACGATACATTTAATGATCTGTTATTACCATTAATAATAGTTCTAGGATATACAGTAGTAATGTTTATAGTCGCAATCATTGCATTTAAAAATAGAATGAAAGAAAAATAAAATACTATAAAAAATAACATAAGTATGTTATTATGAAATAAATAATAATCTATTTCTTTTAGGGGGAATTTTTAAGCATGAAGAAGTATTTTATAATTGCATTAATTTTTACTGTGGTAATGTTTTTCCTTGTTGGATGCAGTGAAGAAAAACCTACTACAGAAGATCTTAACAAAAATACAACAACTATAGAATCTAATAATAACACAACAACAGAAGATACTGATACTACAACCCTTCATACTCATGAATTTGGTTCTTGGACAGTTACTAAGAATGCAACTTGCACTGAAGAAGGTAGTAAAGAAAGAACATGTGCTTGTGGTGCAAAAGAAACTGAGGTAGTTCCTCTAATAGATCACAACTATTCAACTGAATGGACTATCGATGTTGAACCTACATGTAGAAAAGATGGTAGTAAATCTCATCATTGTACAGTTTGCGATGCAAAGACTGATGTAACAAAGATTGATAAAGTTGATCATACTGAAGGAACTAAGATAGAAAATGAAGTCGCAGCAACTTGCACAAACGCTGGTTCATATGACGAAGTAGTTTACTGCACAGTATGTAATAAAGAAATCTCTAGAACTCAACACATCACTGAAGCATTAAGTCATAATTTCTTAGAATGGACTATAGGAACTAAAGCAACTTGCACAGAAGATGGAACTGAAACAAGAAGTTGTCTTGGATGTAGTCTTACTGAAACAAGGACTGTTGAAGCACTAGGACATGATTATCCAGATGAATGGACTATAGTTACTGAATCAACCACGACTACTCATGGAATACAAGAAAAAGAATGTTCAAGATGCCACAACAAAATCCATGAAGAACTCCCTTTATTAGAATCAAGAATAAAACTCTACAATTATTATAAAGTAGAAACTGTTCCTCAAATATATATTGAAACTAAAGACCATATAGCACTTGATGATCCATCTCTAATCGATCCAAACGAAAAGAAGGGTATGAATGGAAATCTAAATGCCTATATGTATGTTGATTCAACAATTTCAGTTAGAAACTGCGAAGGATTTGAATTTGAAAATGCCGCAAGCCAAGTAAAGATAAGAGGTAATTACACATCAACATATCCTAAAAAACCAATCCGCATTAAGTTTAGTAAGAAACAAGCTATGTGCGGACTAAATAGTGGTAACAAGCTTAAAAGCTGGGTACTCCTTGCAGAATATAAAGATCCATCAATGCTAATAAATAGCATTGCTTCATATCTTGGAAATTCACTCCTTGAAAGCAATGGTTACTATACAACAGACTTTAGATATGTAGATGTATATCTAAACGGAGAATATTATGGACTCTTCCTCCTTTGTGAGCAGCAACAAATAAACAAGAATAGAGTTGATGTTAAAGCGGAAGCCCTAGATCCAACAGATGATGCTAATGCCGAATTAACCGAGGCTGAACTCAAAAACGTAAAAGTAGGATATCTACTTGAATACGATGGATATTATAAGAATGAACCAGAACTAAATAGATTTACTATTACATATAATCAAATAAAACACATAAATGGATCTCAGTTTACACCATCATCTGATTCAAATACTAACCATGGTTGGGGTTGGGGCAACTGGGGAAATAATTCCCGTGTTATCGGTTTTACAATAAAGAGTGATATCTATTATACTGAACAAAATACATTTATCAAGAAATGTATGCAAACAGTATGGAGTGTAATATATGATGCAGCATATGGAGATCACTCAAATGGTCAGCCATACCATACAATGGATGCTGATGGTAACTATATAGTAGATGAATCAATTAAATCAGCATATGAAGCAATATCAAAAGTAGTTGATATTGATTCCCTAATCGATATGTATATCATTCAAGAACTCTGTGAAGATAGTGATATATCGTGGTC
This sequence comes from uncultured Bacillota bacterium, assembly GCA_900318975.1. Classification (GTDB taxonomy): domain Bacteria; phylum Bacillota_I; class Bacilli_A; order Izemoplasmatales; family UBA1188; genus UBA1188. Next base: position 4,726 of record ONMY01000133.1, read on the forward strand.
ATCATTCTATTTCAAACTCGATATGAGTCCAAAAGGAAATAGACTATTAACTTATATTGCTCCATGGGATTTCGACTCAGCACTTGGAAATAAGAGTGGACAAACTGCATCTAACAACCAATTATTCGCAATGAACACAGATAATCCATGGCTTGTTGTATATGCATATCAAGGATGGTTCTGGGAAAGAGTATATGATAGATTCATGGAAGCCAAAGATGCTGGAGTATTTTCTGGTGTTGTTGATATGATTGATTACTATACAACTAACTATGTTCAAATCTATAAGAAGAATTATGATTTATGGCAAAATATCGGTAAGAATATCGGTAATGAACTCGTAAGTCAATCAACACAATTTAAAACACAAAAAGATGCTTCAGATTACCTTAGAAATTGGTACATTCAAAGAGTAACCAATATGGAATCACTCTTTAAAGCACAAGCAGAAAGCTATCAACAATAATAATTTATTAAAGATAAAGTAAATATTGAATTCATTCATTTTTACTTTATCTTTCTTTTTGTTTTAATATATAATATTAATGGTAGGCCTTACTATATTTATATTTTAAAAGAAGAAAAATCATGAAAAAGATAAATAAAGAAATAATAGAAGATGCAAAAGAATATGTAAAAGA
>ONMY01000087.1 GCA_900318975.1 uncultured Bacillota bacterium
CATTTAATTTTTCAGAAGTTGTAGTATATTCTTTTTGATATTCAGATAGTCTTTCTGTATGATCCTTAACTTCATAGAGTTTATCTAAGAAATCTTCTCTAATAAGAGCATTTGTCTCTTCTAAGAGGTTATACACTTTATCATAGTTCTTTAGCAGTTCAATTTTATTAATAATTTTTTCTTCTTCATCAAGTGATAAAGAATAATCAGTTAATTCTTTAAAATGATATTCATAAATATCTTTCTTTTCTTTGATATCGTTAATCTTTTTAATTATCGCACTATATTCCTGTCTTTTTTCTTTGAATTTATTTAATGAAGAAAGATATTTATTTTGATATTCCTTAACTAAGTTATATTTAAATCCATCAATAATCTCTAAATAATTATCTGGATTTAAAATCTTTTGCATATCAAATTGCATATGGATATCCGCAAGATATTTAGAAATGCGTTTTAAGTCTGAAAGAGTTATTATAGAGTCATTTACTTTAACAATACTTTTAGACTGAGATATTACCCTTTGAACCTTAACCTTAGAATCTATGATTGGAACATTTAGTGATTCAAGTATCGCAGATAGATGAATATTATTAATATCAAAATAACCGATAATTTCTGCCTTATCGAATCCGGTTCTTATCATTTCAAGCTGCGCTCTTTCACCAAGAAGAAGACTTAATGAATCGATGATTAAGCTCTTACCAGCACCGGTTTCACCAGTTAAGACAGTAAGCCCATCTTTAAACGATATATCTATATTTTCTATTATTGCAAAGTTTGTCACAACCAGTCTTTCAAGCATAAAAAAAGACCTCCATTTTATACATAATTTTATACCATAAAAAGTTCAAAAATACAATAGATATAAGGAATATGCCCAATTCTTTATAAAATTTTAAAAAAACGCTATATTTGGCGGTTATTTTATAATAAAGTTTAGAAAAATCATCAATAATCTTCCAATATAAATTGCATATGACCTTTAAAATAAATATGATATATGTCATAATATATTAGTAGAATATATTATATGTTTAAATGTTTTAAAGACAAAGAATTCCTAAATAAGTTTATAAAAATAAGTCTCCCTATTATGCTTTCGAGTCTTATTTCTTTTTGCGTGTCTTTTGTCGATAACATCATGGTTGGAAGCGTCTCAAATGAGACTGTATCTGGGGTATATGCTGCAAATCAAGTATCGTACCTATTTTATATGGCTGTCTTTGGAATATTAGAAGGTGCTGGAATATTTGTCCAACAATATAATGGTGCAAAAGATGAACACCATATAAAGATGTGTGTAAGGTATAAATGGTATATAACAATATTACTCTTGATAGTTGCACTACCTATAGTATATTTTCTTGGTAAATATTTAATAATGGCATATTCTAATAAAGATTCAAATTATGAATTAATATTAGAAGAAGGAATCAATTATTTAAGAATAGTTGCGATCGGATATATTCCTGGTGCAGTAGCTCTTATCTATTCATATACACTAAGAGAAATTGGTAAAACAGTATATCCAATGATATCAAGTCTTCTTGCGATCTTTACAAACTGTGCTCTAAATGCACTGTTCATTTATGGACTTGATATGGGTGGTACTGGTGCTGCGATTGCAACTGTAATCGCAAGAATAGTTGAATGCTTATTCCTAGTTATAGTATCAAAGATAAAGAGATTTGAATTTGCGAATAAAACATTTGATTCATTTAAAATTGAAAAAGAATTATTTAAAGGTTTAAGATTAAAAACATGGCCACTATTTATAAATGAGATGGGCTTTGCGGTTGGAATGATGCTTCAGTCACTTGCGTTTTCTCAAAGGGATGGTGTCCTATCAAGCATATCAATAGTATCTACTGTATCTGAAATATTCGCAGCATTCGGAAATGGCCTTGCGGTTGGAATTGGAGTAATAGTTGGTTCTGCCCTTGGTTCTAATAGACTCGACGATGCAAAAGATGCGAATAAGAAACTACTATGGCTTGGAACATGGATATCACTTCTTTTTGCAGTAATTATTGGAGCACTAAGCCCGGTAATACCAAGCCTATTTACTGAAGTTGCAGCAGCTCAAAAAGAACTCGCAACCAAATTAATCTTAGTATTCTCTATTGTTTTAGTATTCCAAACATTAGCTCTTATTTCGTATTTTACATTAAGAGCTGGTGGAAGAACTATAGAAACATTAATACTTGATACCGGTAGTATGATATTCTTATATCTTCCTGTATCTTGGTTCCTCGCGGTTTCTACTAACATAGATATGCTATATATTTTTATGATAGTAAGAGGACTTGATATCATAAAGGCCATTATTGGAATTTACCTATTAAAAAAAGAAAGATGGGTCGTAAACATCACTGTTTAGACTATTAATGTCATAAAAAAATAATATTATAAAAAATAATTTCATTTTTTATTTACAAGAAAAAACAAAAAGAATATAATTTTTTCGTGGTTATAGTTATATAAAAAAGGAAGGTGTACTTAATGAAAGTTATCGTATGTAAAAACTACAAAGAAATGTCAGAGCAAGGTGCAAAGATTGTTGCGGATGTAATGACTAAAAAACCTAATGCAATTTTAGGACTTGCAACAGGATCAACTCCAGTTGGAATGTATCAAGAATTAATCGCATTAAACAAAGCTGGAAAGATTGATTTCAAAAACATTACTACAGTTAATTTGGATGAATATTATCCAATTGAACCAACAAATGATCAAAGTTATCGCTATTTCATGAATGATAATTTATTTAATCATGTAAACATTGATAAGAATAAAACATTCGTTCCACAAGGAAATGCTAAAGATGGTGAAGAAGAAGCTATAAGATATGAAACATTTGTAAGATCTTTAGGTGGAGCCGATATTCAAGTTCTTGGAATTGGAAGAAATGGACATATCGCATTTAATGAACCAGACACAGAACTTGTACCAGTTACTCATGTGACAAATCTCACAGAAGATACAATAGATGCTAATGCAAGATTCTTTGCAAGTGCAGATGAAGTTCCAAAACAAGCTCTTACAATGGGAATGGGTACAATCCTTTCTGCTAAAAAGATTATAATTCTCGCAAACGGCAAAGGAAAACATGATGCTGTAATGAAGATGTTAAAAGGCACAGTTACTACAAGTTGTCCTGCATCTTTCTTAAATCTTCATGATGATGTTACAGTTCTTTGTGATGAAGATGCATATAAAGGATAAAAAATACTAGGAGGACTAGCCTATGGGAAAATATTTTGGTACTGATGGTTTTAGAGGTAAAGCAGGCGTAGACCTAACTGCATTCCATGCCTTTAAAATCGGTAGATTTTTAGGTTATTACTATGGTAAAACAAAAAAGGCAAGAATCGTAATTGGTAAAGATACTAGACTCTCATCATATATGTATGAAAATGCACTTGCTGCTGGTATTGCATCAAGTGGATCTGATGCATATCTACTCCACGTTACTACAACTCCTTGTGTAAGTTATATAACACGTACTGAAAATTTTGATTGTGGTGTTATGATTTCAGCATCTCATAATCCATTCTATGATAATGGTATTAAACTCATGAATCAAGATGGTGAAAAGATGGATGATGAAACTCAAGATGCTATAGAAGAATATTTAGATAGTGAAGTTGATACAATACCATTCGCAAGCGAAGATAAAATAGGTATTGCAGTAGACTACTATTCAGGAAGAAATAAATATATTGGATATCTTACAAAAGTAGCTGAAAATTATTTTGAAGATAGAAAAGTTGTATTAGATTGTTCTAATGGTAGTGCTTGGATGATTGGTAAAGCTGTATTTGATGCACTTGGTGCAAAGACTACAGTAATAAACTCTAGTCCAAACGGTGTTAACACTAACTTAAACTGTGGTTCAACACATATTGAAGGACTCCAAGAATATGTTAAAACTCATAGAGTTGATGTTGGCTTTGCCTTTGATGGTGATGCTGATAGATGTCTTGCAGTAGATGAAAACGGAAACGTTGTTGATGGCGATAAGATAATGTATATATGTGCTAAATATATGAAACTCCATGGTAAACTCCCATCTAATACAGTAGTTACTACAATCATGTCTAACTTTGGTCTATATAAAGCATTAGATAAGATTGGTATTAAATATGAAAAAACTGCAGTAGGCGATAGATATGTCTATGAGAATATGAAAGAATTCGACCACATGATTGGTGGCGAACAATCTGGACACGTTATATTTAGAGAATATGCACGTACTGGTGATGGTATCGTTACTGCATTAAAATTAATGGACGTACTCATTTCAACACAACTTCCACTTTCAGTTCTTGCGGATGAAATGGTTGAATACCCACAAGTACTAAAAAACGTTATAGTAGATGATAAAGATGCTACTATGAAAGATCCTAAAGTTTTAGCTCAAGTAGAAGCATGTACTAAAGCTCTTGGTGATAATGGTAGAGTGCTTCTTAGAAAGAGTGGTACTGAACCAGTATTAAGAGTTATGTCTGAAGCTGGATCACATGAAGAATGTGAGAAACAAGTAGATAGTATAATAGATGCCATGAAAGCATCTGGACATTTTATTAAGGTGCGCTAATATGTCAGAGACACTATTAAAAGTAAAAGAATTATTTGAACCAAACCATTCAATAGCTTGGAGTTATCTTGAAAAGTATGAATATCCATGGGAAGCTTTTAAAGATATCAAATCTATCATCCTTGAAATTGG
>ONMY01000057.1 GCA_900318975.1 uncultured Bacillota bacterium
CTAGATAGAATAAATTTATCACCTTTTATATTTACTTTTGGTTGATAGTATACTTTAAACTCTTTGTTTACGATAGCTCTTCTAAAGTCATGATTTAGTTTTTCTTTAAATAATTGATTCTTTTGATCATTATCACTATAGATATTATAGAGTTTTGTATTAGAATTAATTATTTCATCACAGACGAGTTTAGCTCTATCGATTCTTCTTTCAACTGTTTCTTCTGTTGATTCTCCTTTATATATACCTAGCTTAAATGTGATATTTGATATATTATATTTATCTCTTAATTTAGAATAGATATCATTAATGAGTGATTCATAATCATCCTGGTGATTAATATAGAAGACAAAATAATCACTTTGAAGTCTTGCGACGATACCATCATTATCTCTTACAATATCTTTCAAGATATTAGCGATATATACTAAGGTATCATTTGCAGCATCTTTTCCATAAAGCTCGCTGTAAAGGTTGAGTTTTAAGATATTTAGTACCACCATATCTCTTAATATGTTTGGACGATATTTATCAATACGTTGGACATATTCTATAAATATATGCTTATTGTAGACATCTGTGAGCCCGTCTCTTTCCTCAGCATTAACGATTATTCTTTTTTCTGATAATTCTATTGCCTTATTTACTCTTGCGATGATGATTTCTTTTAAATCATATGGCTTAGTGATGAAATCTACAGCACCAAGATTTAGGGCATCAAGTTCACTCTTCTTATCGCTTGTTAGAACGATGATTGGAATATTTTTATTCTTTTCATCTTTCTTAATTTCTTTAATTAGAGTTAGTCCATCCATTAAAGGCATATTTAAGTCTAAAAGAATTAAAGAAATTGGCGCAACAGTTGTTTCAATTATGTGGAGTGCCTCAAGTCCATTTCCAGCTGTTAGGATTTCATAATCCTTAGATAGAATCTCTTTTAATATTTCTTGATTGATGATTTCATCTTCAACGATTAATACATATCGTTTAAGTTTGTTGATAATGTTTATATTTGCCATAAACTCACCTACTTACTTTCTAATGCTTCTATTAAGCTATCTCGCATAATATCATCTAGTGCTTCAAATGTGTTATTCACGCAATAATTTGAGATAGCTTTATTGTTTTTGTTGCAAACATAGTCAATACCAAATATTCTATATGTTTTTGTTTTATCTACTTTAGATAAATCAAATTCAGAATTATAGCATATTCCTGTTTGCCTTGAAAAATAATCAATTACTTTATTACCTTTCATCTCTAATATACATACTTTATTATCGAATGGGAATACTTCAAATATATCATTAATAGTAAGTTCTGATACACCTTTAAGGTTAGTTCTAACACCACCAGTATTAACAAAACCTAAATCGCAATTATATTTTTCAATTAAGATATCAAGAGAAAAACTTGCGGTTTTTTCTTTTGTTGTATAGAGGTTTGGATCGATTTCCATTAAGACTTTACTACCATTATCGATTATTGATTGATAGTTTTCTTCTATTAAATCATCTAGTTCTCTTATAGTTGTCTTAACATAATGATTGAAATATGATTTATTATAGTGACCTATAATACCACTTACAGGTTCTTTATTTTCGTTTATGTTTAATTTGATGGTACCGATATTCATATTCTTTGTGTATGACTGAACATATGGGATTTTATAACCATCAGCTTCTCTTGTATAATAGCCATCTACTGATTCATGAGTGTGGCCAAAGAATATTGCATCTATTCTTGATTCATCTTTTAATTTTGCATATGTTTTATAACTAGTTCCATAATCGTGAACAGAAAGACATACGATATCACAACCACCTTCTCTTAATTCTTTACTATATTTAGTAACATATGGATCTAAGATATCAAATGAATAGGTAGTGATTGTTGTATCGGCAACTGTGCTCTCAAGTGCTCCACCAATTGCACCAATTATACCAACCTTGACATCACCATATTCAAATACTACATATGGTTTAACCCAATCAGGTCTACCATTTATTCTTGAATCGATTAGGTTACAGCAAACTAAAGGGAAATTAGCTTCACCATTTAAAGGATCACCATCCCAGTAGATTTTAATTGTATCTAAAACCCAGTCGAATTCATGGTTTCCAATAACCATCATATGAAATCCAAGAATATTCATACTTTCAATCATACATTTACCATATGTAAGCCTTGAAACATATGAACCTTGAAGTAAATCACCATTACACACCTTTATATATGGAAGTCCATCAGATTCTTCTAAATAGTTTATTAATCCACCAACTTCGCTCATGCCCATTTCACTGTCTTGGCCACTTACTAGTTGACCATGAGTATCATTTATTTCCACAAAATTAACATGATTAATAGATGAACTATTAACATTAATAGTCTTATCAACTACAAGAGTCTTATTACCATTAGCTGTGGTTGTTTGATTATTAGTTGTGGTATTTGAACCACTAGGAATCGGAAAAAGAAGCCCACACGATGACAAGACAAATGTACTACAAAGTAGTAATATTAATATAAATACTTTTTTCATATAAACAATCCTCTAATCATATAATAACATAATTGGCCAAATTATATTAAAGATATATTTATCTTTTTATCTAAACGTTTATATAATCATTTAGTAAA
>ONMY01000055.1 GCA_900318975.1 uncultured Bacillota bacterium
TATTAGTGTGGCGAATATGAAATTTTGTAGTAATATTGTATACATAAAAATACCAAAATTTGTGAAAATGTTTGATAAATTGTCATATTTTGTTTTTAGGAGTATCTTGCGAAAGAAGAAACATATGTCCTATCGGTATATTTTTCAGAGATTGTATTATATTAAATCTGTTTCGAAGAAGATTGCAAAGGAAGATTATGAATCTATTGTGATAGAGAATCATCCGACATTACTTGGTATTTTGAGAAAATTTGGGAATTCGGATAAGTATAGAGGAAAATGTTATTATCATGCACATAATGAAATATTGAGAACATTTGGATATGCAAAAGAATTGAATGAGTTGAAAGGTTTTCTTTGTGTTAGCAACTATATTGGAAATACTATACATACTATCCTTCCAAACTATCCTATAGAGAATATTAAAGTACTGAGAAACAGAGTAGATGAAGATAAGTTTAGGCTAATTAATTCAGAGTCAATATTAACTTTTAGAGCTAAACATGGTATCCCGAATGGGTGTGTCCTGTTTACTTTTATTGGTAGGTTAACTCCGGAAAAAGGAGTTAAAGAATTACTTAAAGCATATAAAAGAGCGCATCCCCAAAATACAAAACTTGTTATAGCTGGAAGTTACTTCTTCGGAAGTGGAATGAAATCTGAGTATGAGGAAGAACTTCGAATCCTTTCGGAGGAAATGAAGGATGATATTATCTATACAGGTTATCTCGACTATAACGACATGCCATGTATGTATGCGGTTTCTGATGTTATAGTCATCCCATCAATATGGAATGATCCTGCACCGCTTACAGTAATTGAAAGCCTTACGTGTGGAAAGCCTGTTATAACAACATACTCAGGAGGAATTCCGGAGTATGCAAGTAAAAAAAATTCTATTATTTTAGATGTAGGTGATGATTTAGTTGATAATTTGTGTAGCGCAATTTCTTTGCTTTCTCAGAATGTTGATACAAGAAATTATTTGATTAAAAATGCTCAAGTAGATAGAGATAATTGGAAAAAAGAAGATTATTACAACGAGTTTATATCACTAATTTCATGATATATTAAAAGGATATAAGATGAAGATTCTTACTATTTCGATAGCTGCTTATAATGTAGATCAATATCTTGCTGAAACTTTGGATAGTTTGATTGATCAACGTTATGTTAAAGACATAGAGGTTCTGGTCATTGATGATGGCTCACATGACAATACTGGTATGGTTGCTATGGATTATCAAGAAAGGTATCCAGAAACAATACGTTACATAAAAAAGGAAAATGGGGGCCATGGATCCACGATTAATAAAGGTATTGAGTTAGCATCCGGGAAGTATTTCAGAATAATAGATGGCGATGATTATGTAGATCGTGATGAATTCGCACGTTTTATAGATAAATTGAAACGTTGTGATGTTGATATGGTTGTTACAAACATGAGGGTTGTTGATGATGACGGTAATCGAAGGATTGATCCTTCCGTTTTGGAAAATGGCAAAGATCCATTTGAATTCTTAGCAGATAATAAGCCTTTAAGATTTACTAAAACTACGTCTACAAGAATTTTTGGACTTAGTACTGTCTCTGTTAAAACATATTTATTGCAGATGGAGTATGTGAAAATTACAGAAAAATGTTTTTATGTTGATGTAGAGTTTATTATTTGGTGTATCTATCTTTCGAATAGTTACGAGTTTTGGAATTTAACTGTATACATGTATAGAAAATCGCCTTTGGGGAATAACAGTGTATCTAAGGTAAATATGCTAAAGAATGTTGGAATGCAAGAAAAGGTTTCTTGTAAACTGTGTAAGTTGTACGAATGTTTTCTCAATCAAAATATTGATTCTGATAAAGCTTCATTAATTATGGCAAGAATTGCGATATCTGTTGGTGCTACTATTAGAACGTATATGTTGATGGATAAATTATCAGAAAGCAAATCAAACATTGTAAGATTTGATAAAAGCCTTAACTCTAATTGTATTGCGTATAAGGCGTTAGGATATGATATTTTTATTAAATATATTCGTTTATGCAATTATATATTCGTGCCACTTATTAGGTTTGCTTATAA
>ONMY01000084.1 GCA_900318975.1 uncultured Bacillota bacterium
ACTTCAGAGTCCACTTCTCTTAATTTTTTCGCAGCTTCAAAGCCATTTAGTTTAGGCATATCAACATCCATAAATACAACATCAAAAATAGGTTTGTATTTCAATACAAACTCTGCACCATTTTTGAATGTTGTAATACGAAAACTTACGTTGTTTTCTTCTGAGTACCTATTCAAACATTGTTCAAGAACGTCAGTAGATTCCTTTTCGTCTTCAACTATCGCAATGTTGTACATTTTGCCTCCTATTTTTGCAGTTTATTTTTTAGATACCATTAGACAAATGATTACTTCCTGATATCAATACCAAATAAGTGTTTCGCTTGATTTTATCATGTTTTCTAAAAAAATACTATAGAAAACATAGTATTTATTTATTGATTTAATTTTTTTTGAAAAAAATACACAGTGTGTTTTTATGTAACTAGTTATGTTTTATTTAAGAATTCTTCCTAGTCTAACAAATGTTGCACCACAATTAATTGCGATTTTATAATCATCACTCATGCCCATTGATAATTCTTTTAAATTGTATTTATCTGAAAGAAAATGTGCTTTTTCAAAAACTAATCTTTTTTCATCGTCAGTTGAATCTTCTTCACTCATTGCCATAAAACCAATAACATCTATCTTATCAAACTTTTTAAGTTCATTCATAAAATGATCTAGTTCTTCTTCTTTAACACCATTTTTTGTGTTTGAATTTGTGAGATGAAGTTCAACGAAACACTTAAGTGGTGTATTTCTTTTATCATTAATTATTTTTGCAAGATCTAATGAATCTAAGGAATGAAGATATTCTATTTCATTAATAATTTTATTTGCTTTATTCTTTTGAAGATGACCAATAAAGTGCCATATGATATTTAAATCTTTTAGTTCTTCTTTCTTTTTTAAAAATGAATCAACTCTATTTTCACCAAAATTAATGATGCCACTATCAAAAAGATAGCGCATCCTATCTATATCCATGTATTTAGTTGCTGCAACTAGCGTAACTTCTTTTGTTTCTTCTTTAATTCTTTCTAGAGTATTCATTTAATATATTTTTTAATTCTTTGAATATAGTTTCTTTATCCTTATATGGGTATAATTTAAAATATTCATCTCCTGATAACATCGCAGAGAGTTCAGTTCTATCTTTATTATAGAAGATGAAACATGGGATATTTAATTTTTCCGCAAAAGCGAGTTCATAACCAACTCCAAGTGATGGGGTTGTACATTCTGCGATTAAAATATCTGACCTTTTCATAAAACCAATATCTTGATTATAAATAAGAGAATCTCTATCTCTTCCAAGTTCAAGTTCATTTAAAGATATATCGCCAACATGTTCAGTTAAAACACTATGCCCCTTATTTTTTAAATAATCAATTATTTCTTTATAAAGATGGGCATCTACTCTTCCACCTCTAATTGATCCTGCAAAATATATATTCATATGATTATTTAGTAAAGATTTCTATCTCTTCTTGAGTTAGAAGTCTTGATTCTCCTTCCTTCAAATTTTCATCGAGTTTTATATCCCCAAAAGATATGCGTTTTAGATATGTAACTTCATTTGAAAAATATGCAAACATACGCCTTATCTCATGATATTTTCCCTCAGTTAAGGTGATTGTACCAGTTGTCTTTGTTTTAAATGATACTTTACAAGGTTTTGTCACAAGACCATCTTTCAATGTGATTCCATTTTCAAGTTTTTCAATTGAAGATGTTTTAAATGGTTCTTTAAGTTCAAAATAATATTCTTTTTCTACATGATTTTTTGGAGATAATCTTTTATGTGCTGAAATACCATCGTTTGTGATTATTAAAAGACCAGTGGTATTTTTATCGAGTCTACCACAGGGAAATAGATCTTTTCTTATGTATTCTTTCTTTAGAATATCAATAACTGTTTTATCAAGAGAATCCTCTGTCGATGATACAACACCAAGAGGTTTATTAAGCATGATATAGATATATTTATCTAGTGATATGATTTCACCCATATATTTAACTATATCAGTTTCACTAACTTTAATATCTGAGTTAGTAATTACTGTACCATTGACTTCAATTTTCTTATCCTTTACGGCTCTTTTGAAGTCTTTTCTTGATAGAATAGCTTGATTTGAAAATATTTTATCTAGTCTTTCCATAATCCTTCTATTAAATGAGCCCCAAAAAGGGGCTCTTTTTTAATTATTTTAATTCTTTAATATCTTTTAATAACATCTCTATAAATGCATCAAGAGATAGTGAAACTTGATTCTGTTCACCATATTTTCTATAAGTTACAGATAAGTTCTCTTTTTCTTTATCTCCAAGAACGATTGAATATGGGATCTTTTGGATTTGAGCTTGACGAATCTTATATCCGAGTTTTTCTTCTGAATCATCAAGATCGGTTCTTATTCCAAAGCTATTTAATTTTGCCTCAACTTCTTTTGCATAATCTAGATGATTATCAAGTGATACTGGAATGATTTCAACTTGGAATGGAGAAAGCCATAGTGGGAATGCACCAGCATAGTTTTC
>ONMY01000051.1 GCA_900318975.1 uncultured Bacillota bacterium
AAAAGATAATGATGGGATTAATGAAGTATTTTCAAATATATCAAATCTTGATAGTACCACTTTAGTAAATAGAATCTCTGGAGTATCACCATCGCTTTCAAAATATTTGATTGAAAAATATAAAGATAGTAATCTTGATTTTTATTCATTCTTTAATTCTGAGACAAGTAAATTTGATCCAGTAATGAATAACAAGAATGATTACTATTATTTCAATATCTTTAATACAGATGTATCGCATTTTAATTCACTATCAGAACTTTTATACACCTATTTTATAAACAATATTGAATCAAAAATTCTAAAAGAAAACAACCAAGAAGTATATAGATGTGTAAGCACAAATATTAAAAGACTAGAAAAGAAAATAGGAAAACTAAATGATGAACTAATAAAAGATGAAAATGCTGATGAACTAAGGCTAAAGGGTGAACTTCTTCTTGCGAACTCTACTTGTGACATTAGAAGATCATCAAAAATAACACTGAATAATTATTATACGAACGAAGGAATCGAAATCACAATTGATCCATCTAAATCTATTAAAGAAAATAGCCAAGTATACTATAAGAAATACAAAAAAGCTAAAACTGGAATAGAATTTGTAAAAAGAGAACTATCTCTTGCGAGATCTGATTTAGATTATTTTAAACAAATAGAATATGAACTCACAAGAGCGAGTCTAAAAGATATATTAGAAATAAAAGATGAATTAATCGATAATGGATTTATTCATTCAAAAGAAAAAACATTTAAGAAAAAACAAAAACCTAACTATATAAAATTAAGTTTTAATGGTTGTGATATTTTAATTGGAAAGAATAATATTCAAAACGAATATATAACACATGTACTTGCAAAAAAGGATGATTTATGGTTCCACGTTAAAGATGATCATGGATCCCATGTCGTTTTAAGTGGAGAAAATAAGTACAATGAAGATGTGATTAGATATTCAGCAAAAATGGCGGCAATATATTCAAATTCCAAAGATTCTTCTAGTGTTCCTGTGAATTATACAGAGATTAAGTACTTAAAGAAAGTTCCAGGAAGAAAAGGATCGTTTGTAACATACAAAAAATATAAAACGATCTATATTGATCCAAAAAGAGATGATATATAAAAAAACGATTTTGGCACACAAAATCGTTTTTTTTATGATAATAAACTAATAATTAATTATTCTCATCTTCAACTGATTCTATTTTTACATCATCAGTTTTCTTTAATCCGAAATCCAAAATTCTATTCATTGAAATAAATAGTACTATTGCAAGGAGAGTAGTTAGCATTACATATGAACCATTATAAATTAGTGATGCATAGAAGCTTGTCATAAATTCACTAAATCCTGTCCAACTGTACCAAAGAAGAATGCCTGATACTGTGTGAGATATGAGCCTAATTACCCCTGCAAGGAGCAATACAAGAGAACCTTTAATTGGTTTTCTTAAAGAATCAGTAAATAGGGATGTGATACCATATCCGATTGAATATGGGACTAATCTATCTAGTAATATTTCAACTAGTGGATAATCTGAATATATCTTGAGGCCACCAATTAACCATGCAAGAACCCAATATAGTGTTGCGCCTAGAAAGCCATATTTTGGACCACGTCTTAGGCCAATTAAACAAACTGGTAACATCGCAAGGTCAATTGTACCACCTTCAAAATAATTTAGAAATGGAATTAAATCTGATAAAAATTTTAATGCTATACCGATTGCGACAAATATCGCAGTTTCTGTAATAGCTCTTACACTTTCATTTGTTTTCATAAAATACCTTCTTTCTTAATTTAAAAGGGCCTAGTGTAGGCCCTTTTAATGAATAAGAGATTGTCCTACGCTAGCATTACCTAGATCAGGTTGTGGGTCGAAGATTAATCTTCCTCTCAGCCTATAACTCAGCTCCCCCTTTTTTATTAATTATATTATATACTAATTTTCTATATTATTTTAATAATTCTTTAAAATATTCAGCAACTTTTTCTTTTGTAAATCCGAGTTCTGGAATTACAACATCAACATTTGCGGAAATTCCAAATCTATTGATACCATATACATAGTCTGTATATCCATAAAGGCCAAATGGAGATGCCATTTCAATAAACATTGATGGTATATCTTTTCTAATTAATGCTTCTTTTTCGTTCTTGCTTAATTTATCGAAAAGATTTGTAGATACCATTTCTACTACTCTTACATCAATTCCTTCATTCTTTAAAAGATCTTTAGCTTTTAGTGCTAGTGATACTTCAGAACCAGATGCAACGAGTGTGCCTTTACTATTCTTACTGTCATATCTTACAAATGCACCCTTTGTAAAATCTTTATATTTAACATCGTCGAGAAGATCTAGATTTTGTCTTGTAAGACAGATTACAGATGGAGTATATTTTTCATTTAGTGCATATTTGATAGTTTCTACAGTGGTTTTAGCATCGCTTGGTCTAAATACATTTAAGTTTGGAATTGCACGAAGACCTGCGAGTTGTTCGATTGGTTCATGTGTTGGACCATCTTCACCTACTGCAACTGAATCATGAGTAAATATGAAAAGTGATGGTATTCTCATTAGGGCAGCCATTCTAATTGCTGGTTTCATATAATCAGAAAATACAAAGAATGCACCTGTCATATTTCTTACGTGGTGAAGTGTAAGACCATTAGAAATTGCACCCATTGCATGTTCCCTAACACCATAATTTATATTTCTTCCAAGTCTATTTTCAGGAACATAGTTTCCATCAAGGCCCTTAACATTTGTTGATGCAGTTAAGTCAGCTGAACCTGCAACGAATGATTTATTATTTTCAGATATTACTTTAATAATTCTTCCAATTGTCTTACGAGATGCTTCAGTTACATAGCTAAAATCTTTAAGCATATCATCAGTAAGAACATATTCATCATTTAATACTTTTTCAAATTCTTTATAATCCTCAGGGTATTTAACTTTATATTCTTTTAATGACTTTTTCCATTTGCTATAGTATTTAACGTTTTTCTTGATGGCATTTCTATAATCATCATAAACATCTGAGTCTACTTCGAATTCAGCATTTTTGTATTCTAAGTTTTCTCTTAAAACTACCATATCGTCTTTAGAAAGTGGTGCACCATGAGATTTGCTCATGTTTGCAACTGGTGAACCATATCCTATTGTTGTATGGCATTCAACGATTGATGGAAGGTCGCTTCTTTTAGCTTTCTTGATGGCTTTTTTAACTTCTTCTAAGTTTTCTGGGTCTTTAACACTTAAATAATTAAATCCGAGAGCTTTAAAATATTCTTTAGGGCTATTTATTCCGCCAGCATTTTCAACTGGTCCATCAAGTTGAATTCTATTTGAATCAAATAGGATGATTAATTTATTGAGTTTTAATCTTCCAATTAAAGATAGTGCTTCTAGTGTTACACCTTCTTGAAGATCACCATCACCACATTCAACATATGTATAGTGGTCGATGAGTTTAATATCTTCTTTATTAAATCTTGCGCTGAGCATAGATTCAGCGATTGCCATACCAGCTGCCATCGCGATACCTTGACCGAGTGGTCCGCTTGTTGAGTCGATACCTTCAGTATGTCTATATTCAGGATGACCTGGAGTTAGAGAATTTAGTCTTCTAAAATTCTTTAAATCATCAATAGATAATTTATATCCAAAAAGATGAAGTAGTGCATAAAGCATACTAGATGCATGACCAGATGCTAAGATGAAACGATCTCTATCAAACCAATCTGGACATTTTGGAGTGATCTTTAAAAAATCATGCCATAAAGTATAGGCAACTGGCGCAAAACCAAGTACTACTCCTGGATGGCCGCTGTTTGCAGCGTTGATTTCATCCATCGCAAGCATTCTTAAAGTGTTAACTGACTTGTTGTTCATAATAACCTTCCTATTTATTCTAATTCTAATTTTATTAATTGATTGAGTTCAACTGCATATTCAAGTGGAAGTTCTCTTGCGAATGGTTCAATAAATCCCATAATGATGAGTTCCATTGCTTCCTTTTCTGATAAGCCTCTACTTTCAAGATAAAATAATTGATTATCAGAAATCTTTGATACAGTTGCTTCGTGTTCTAAAGATGATGAATTATTAGATACGATATTTAGTGGGTAAGTATCACTTCTACTATTATCATCCATTATGAGTGTATCGCAAGTTACACTTGCTTTAGAACCAGTTGCATCTTTAGTGATTCTAGAAGTTCCTCTATAATTTACTGTACCACCTTTTCTCGCAATTGATTTAGAAATAATGGTAGATGAAGAATTCTTTCCAAGATGAATCATCTTGGCTCCATTATCTTGGTACTGACCAGCCGAACCAAGAGCGACAGATATTACAAGTCCTCTTGAATAATCTCCTTTTAGTATACAACATGGATATTTCATATTGGCACCAGAACCAATATTACCATCAATCCACTCCATATAGCCGCCATCAAGGACTAAAGCTCTTTGTGTTACGAGATTAATGATATTATTTGACCAGTTTTGGATGGTAGAATACCTACATCTTGCATTCTTTTTAACAATTATTTCAATTACACCTGAGTGGAGTGAATCGGTTGAATATTTTGGGGCAGTACATCCTTCAACATAATTTACAAAACCTTCATCATCAACGATGATTAAGGTTCTTTCAAATTGACCCATGTTTTCTGAATTAATTCTAAAATATGACTGAAGAGGTTTATCGAGCTTTACTCCTTTTGGGATATAGATGAATGATCCGCCACTCCAAACAGCGCTATTTAATGCTGCATATTTATTATCATTATATGGAACTACAGAACCGAAGTATTCTTTAAAGATTTCAGGATATTTTTTTAATCCTGTATCTGTATCTAAGAAGATAACTCCTTTTTCTTCTAGTTCTTTTTTATTGTTATGATAGACTACCTCTGATTCAAATTGAGTAGAGACACCAGAAAGCCATTTTTGTTCCGCTTCCATAATACCGAGTTTATTAAAGGTGTTTTTAATGCTTTCTGGAACTTCTTCCCAGTCGTGCTTTACTGAATCAGTTGATTTAATATAGAGGCACATATCATTTGGATCTACTGATTTAAGCTTTTCAACTGGGCCATAAGTTGGATCTTTCATTTCATTGAATGCTTTTAGTGATTTTAACCTATATTCAAGCATCCATTCTGGTTCACCTTTTGCCTTTGATATTTCTCTAACTATTTCCTCATTTAAACCAATTGATACTTTTTTGTATGCTTTTGCATCTGTCACAAAACCATATTTATATTCACTAGCTATTTTTTCTAGTTCTTCTCTTCTTGTTTTCATCTCATCATGCATTCGTCTCATCCTCCTTTTTTAGAGTATTTAGTAATGCTTGAGATGAAATAGATGCACATCTTACTCTTGCAGGAAGATCTTTTACGCCATCAAATACCTGAAGTTCATCAAAATCAACATTTTCATCGTATTCTTGATTTGATACCATCTTTAGGTAATTATCGATTAGATATTTGGCATCATCAACTTTCATGCCCTTTATAACTTCGCTCATGATTGATGCACTAGCACAGCATATAGAGCATCCTTGGCCATCATGGTGGATGTCTTTAATGACTCCATCCTCAACTAGTGATTCAACATCAATCATATCGCCACATGAAGGGTTTTTTAAATGACACTTAACATAGTTAGGTGCATTTGTAATACCCTTATTTCTTGGGTTTCTATAGTGATCCATTATTACTTGTCTATAGAGATTACTTAAGTTAGTCAATGTAGTGAACCTCCTTAAAGAAACTTATAGTTTTTTTAACTGCATCTATAAATTTAGACACATCACTTTCATCGTTATAGAAATAGAAGCTTGCACGAGTTGTGGCACTTAACCCCAAGAATCTATGGAGTGGTTCAGCACAGTGGTGTCCCGCTCTTACTGCCACGTTTTCCTCTGCGAGTGCAGTA
>ONMY01000168.1 GCA_900318975.1 uncultured Bacillota bacterium
CAATTTTATCGTTTAATTCTATGGATTTATTCTCAAGTTCAGTAATCTCTTCTTCAAGATTAGAAATTTCAACAATGAATTCTGTGTTTTTATTTGTAAATCCAGCTATTTCGCTATTTAATGATGATATGTCATCTTCAACTGACATATTTTCTTCTTTCAATTCATCTATTTTATTATTTAGTGATTGAATTTGGCTGTCGAGAGTATTGTTCTGATTTTTAAGTTCAGTCACTTGATTTCTTAATAAACCAATTAGTGATTCAAGTTCGTTAACTAATGAATTTGATTCACTTGAAGATGTGGCATTAGAATTAATTTGTTGTTCATTTGGCTCTGTGCCATCAGAACTTATAGTTTGGGCAGCTACATCAGCACATGCTGAAAGAAGTAAAATTATAAATAATGTATAAAATAAAGATGTTATTTTTTTCATAATGTGCTACTTATCCTTTCTAGTTATTAGATACTACTTTTTAATTAGATGTGTTTGGCAACGACCATTCAATTTTTCTATTTTCGGTTATTATGCTATTTATGACAGTTTGAACCTGTTTTTTTGTTACTGTTTCACCTTTTATTGTTGGAATAATGGCAGATTTTAAAAGTACCGCAAATGTAGATGAACTAGAGCTTGAATATTCTTGAATTTTTATTACTGCATAACCAACTATAATATCTTCTTTCATTATTATAATTTGAATAAAATCGCTAGTTATTGGACCATCAGGTCCCCACCAAAAACCAGTATCAGCATGATGCTCTAAATCATCATCTGGATACCAATAGTTATTTGGTTCAGGATATAATATTATTTCCTTCTCACGTTGTATTTCCCAATGAATGCCAGCGATGAATTCACCACGTTCTGCTTTTATGATAAAGTATACATCATTATCATATGGAAAATCTAATAAAATTGGAGTCCCTAAACTACTTCTTCCACTATTATAATTATAATGGGAGCAATCAATCATATCATCAACATCTTTTTCATAAAACATACCTATTTCATTGTATGTATAATTCAGCCCAACATATAATTTATCCCCTAAATGTTTATACATATCGTTCAAATTATTAGTTTGTTCTAATAGCTCAAGAGTTTGATTTTTTAATTCAGATATTTGATTATTATATTCACTTGTTTCATTATTTAATTCTTCAATTTTATCTATTATTTCTAGTGATCTATTACTGAGTGCAGTGTTCTGTTCTTTTAGATTATTAATTTGGGTTTCAAGACTTCCAATTTGGGTGGTTAACTCGTTATTTTCAAATCCAAGTTCTTCGGTTTCTATGATTAATTCATTGATTTGTTTTTTAATATCGCTTACTAAATGTTCTAATAATTCTATAAGACTATTGTCTTTTGATGTGGTTGTTATTTCTTCTTGTGCGTGTGTTTCTGTACTGGTAGTGCTACCAGACATTGTTGTAGTGATATCGTTCAACGTTGTGGTGATATCATTCAACGTTGTGGTGCTTGATGCTTCTTCAGTACAAGAACTTAGAATAAATAAACTTAGAATTAATAGAACAATAATTATTTTCTTCGTCATTATTTAGTCCTCCACGCATTAGTCCATATTTCTTGCTTTTATTGCATCAATGGATGACTGAACTTGTTCAAGAGTGACTTTGTTATCATCTATTACTGAAATTAGGGCGCCCTTTAATAACAACAATTTAGGAATCTCAACCCCTCTTATTTCTACCTTAATCGCCTTAAGAACAGCATATCCCACAATATCATCATCTTTCTCTATAACTACTTGAACAAATTCATTTTCTATATCTTCATCAGGAAACCAAAAGCAAGTTTGTTCACCAGAATTATTTTTTGCAGTAAGTTTTAATTCTTTAGCAAGAGGTGTATTCTTTTTTTCGCCTAAAAGACCTTTTGAGCAACTAAAAGTGTACTCAGCACTTTTAGAAGGATAATCTACAGATATGTAATTGAACCATTCAGTTAAATCTAAATTATTAGAAAACAAATTGAGCACCCAATCAGAATTATCTTCTTCTAAGAAATGCCCATCATTGTTATAATCACAAACTATTCTAATATTTATTTTTCTTTCTAGTTCTTCAAGTCGATTTAAGAATTCATGATTATTTGTATTTAATTCTTGATATTCTTCCTTTAAAGAGGCGAGCCTAGATTTTAGTTCAAGCTGTTGCGACTTTAAATCCTCGATGATATTATCTAAGCTTGTATACTCTAAATACAAACTGGTGTTTTGATTTTCTAGTTCAGATAGCTCTTCTTGTAAATTAGAAATTTGATCAATCAAATTAGATTTTTTGTTTTCTAATAAATACATCTCAAATCTAAGTTCTGAAATTTCACTACTTAGTTCTGTGATTAGTGATTCAAGTTCATTCACTAATGAGTTTGGCTCACTTGAAGATGCAGCATCAGAACTAATTTGTTGTTCATTTGACTCTATATTATTCGAACCTATAGTTATAGCGGCTACATCAGTGCATGCTGAAAGAAGTAAAACTATAAATAATGTAAAAAATAAAGATGTTAGTTTTTTCATGATGTACTGCTCCTCCTGTATTAATAATTTGTTACTACTTTGCTTTAAGTATATATATATATATATATATGATTTTTGTCAATTACATATCGACACTACACTTTTTTATTGTTGTTTATTCTATTTCAAAATATTGTTGTCATAGATGTATACATACATTTTCTCACCACTATATCCACGGATGTTGTATTCAGCATCTATTGTGAATGAATCAACTGGATTAGATGATAAAATGTATGAAGAAAATCTTCTGTTTTCTGATTCAGTTAAGAGAATGAAATATTGATCGGTATCAACCATATAATCTCTTTCATTTACTTGATAACGATATGGAATTGGAGATGATTCACTTTCTTTGATATTTGTAACTTCAAGTGTATCAGATATCATCGATATTTCTTCAGAGAACCAGAAATTGGCTGCGCCATATTTGAGGTTTCTCTCTTCTAGCTCTTTTGCACATATATAGTGAACATCAGTTTCTTCATAGTTGTTATCCATTTTTATGATTTCTATGAATGAAAGAAGAGAAAATACTGTCATAAATATTAGTAAGAGATATGAGAATCTTTGACCAATTGGTTTTATATCTAATAGTTCATATAGAGTGATAATGCTTGCGATAACGCTTGTCCCAAGCATTGGAGTTAGTCTCCAGTTAGCATTTCCAATTGAACCAAATATACATGCATAAAGAATGAATAGTGATACAATGAAATGACCAATAATCACTATTTTAGATGCACTA
>ONMY01000217.1 GCA_900318975.1 uncultured Bacillota bacterium
CAACTATCGAAACTGAAAGTAAAATAATTGTTATGTAATCAAATTTTAGTTCGCTTGGACTAATTATTTTTTCAATTGATTCTTTTAGAAGTAGTGCTGCAATCGCAAGCATAAGCACTGCGACAATTAACCCAGATATAAATTCAATTCTTTGATGTCCAAACGGATGATCCTCATCCGCCTTTTTTGTTGAAAGCTTATATCCAACTATTGTCACAATTGAAGAGATGGAATCTGTGATATTATTTATGGCATCTGTAATAATTGATATTGAAAATGTGATTATTCCAAGTATTACTTTTAAAATACCAAGAAGAATGTTTGTGATTATTCCAACTATACCAGCCATCGTTCCATAGTTAGCTCTAACTTCTTCATTTTCTATATTTTTATAATCTTTTATGAATAGTTTACCAAAAAGATTGTACATAAAAGTTATCACTCTCCTTTAATAACTATAATTGTAGCATATGAAGATGAATAAAGTTTAAAAAATACTCTATAAATTATCGCCTAAATAATATATAATATTTTTAGGCGAATAGTATGAGCATAAACATTGAATCTTCTTATTCATTCCATGGTTCACTGATTAAAAAAGAAGACTTAATCAATTTTAAAAACCTTGGTTATAATTCCCTTGGACTTGTAGATAATACTACGGCTTTTTTTATCACGTTCTATATTGAAATGAAGAAAATAGGAATTAATCCAATACTAGGCTTTAGAACTACAGGTTCTAATTATGATTATATACTCTATGCAAAAAACTATGATGGATATAAAGATATCTTAAGATTTGCATCATCAATCAATAATAAATATCCAGTTTCATTTGATTCATTGGTAAGATCAAAGAATTTATATTATGTTTTTGATTTAACATTCTATGAAACAACTGATATAAAGATTATTGAAGATGAATACAAGGAACTTGTTGAAGAAGGCTTATCTGTGATTCTTGGTGTTGATTTTTCATACTATCCATGCGAAGCCTTACTTTATCCAATAATTAAAGATCGCTTCCCAATAGTCATTATAGAAAAAGCGAAATACTTAAATAAAGAAGACAAGAAGGCATCAGAGATTTTAGAGGCTATTCTTTCAAATAGTGAACTAAAAGAATCAAATCTATTTGATATGGATATGCAATCCTCATTTGCACTAAAGACATATGATTCTTTCAAAGAAAGCTATAAGGAATATAAAGAATTAATAAGTAACACCGATAAGTTTAGAGATTCTATCAATATTGAAATAGAATTTAAGACTAGATTTCCACATTATGAGACAAAAAATGGTGTACCTAGTGACATTTATTTAAAGGCGCTTTCTAATAAAGGCCTTTCAAAGAGGCTCGAAGGCACAAATAAAGATGTACTCAAATATAAAGAAAGATTAAAATATGAACTATCAATCATCCACTCTATGGGTTTTGATGATTATTTTTTAGTTGTTTATGACTACATTTTATATTCAAAGAAAAACAATATTTATGTTGGGCCAGGAAGAGGAAGTGCTGCATCAAGTTTAGTATCATATTCTCTTGGAATAGTTGATGTAGATCCGCTGGAATACAACCTATATTTTGAAAGATTCTTAAACCCAGAACGTAAAACAATGCCTGATATTGATACAGATTTTGAAGATTCAAAACGCGACCAAGTTATTAAGTATGTAATTTCTAAATATGGAGAATACCACGTATCACTAATATCAACATTCCAAACATTCCTTGCAAAAAGCGCAATAAGGGAAGTCTCAAAATATTTTGATATTCCAGAAATCACAGTCGCAACTATTGCAAGAAATATCGATTCAGATGAAAACACGATTGATTCTTTGTTAAAGAAAAAATCTATACAGCATATCATGAATAATCAGGAAGAGGTAAAGAGACTTCTTGAAGTATCTAAGAAAATCGAAGGTCTTCCAAAATCGATTGGTACACACGCCGCTGGTGTAATCATTTCAGATAATGATTTAAGAGAATACAGCGAAGTTCATCCAGGACTAAATGTTTTTTTACAATCAACCTATGATGCTGACTCATTAAAAGAAATAGGATTATTAAAGATGGATTTCTTATCACTTAGAAATCTTTCAATTCTACATGAAATCGTAAATGATATAAAAATTAACAGCAATATTCAAATAGATTTAAATAAGATTCCTCTAGATGATAAAAAGACTTTTAAACTATTAAGAGAAAAACCAACAACAGGTATCTTCCAGTTTGAATCTAAAGGAATGACTAATTTATTAAAAGCCATGAAAATTGATAATTTCCTAGATTTATCAATTTGTTTGTCATTATATAGACCTGGGCCAATGGATAATATTCCAGAATATTTAAAAAGAAGAGAAGGAAAAGTAAAAATCGATTACTACGATGATTCTTTAAAAAAGATTTTAAAAGAAACACTTGGAATTATTGTCTACCAGGAACAAATTATGGCAATAGTTCAAGTCTATTCAGGTTTAACTCTTGCTGAAGGCGATATTTTAAGACGTGCCATATCAAAGAAGAATTCAGAACTTATTCTAAAATTCAAAGACAAATTCTTTGAAGGTGCAAATAATCTTAATAGAGATTTGAAAACTACTGAAAGATTATTTAATGATATCTATAAATTCTCTGATTATGGCTTTAATAAATCACATGCAATTGTTTACGCTAAAATTGCATATGAACTTGCATATTTAAAAGCGAATTATCCAAAAGAATTTATGTCTAATCTTCTTATGAATTCACCATCAAGTATGGTAAATAAATATAT
This sequence comes from uncultured Bacillota bacterium, assembly GCA_900318975.1. GTDB lineage: Bacteria > Bacillota_I > Bacilli_A > Izemoplasmatales > UBA1188 > UBA1188. The sequence continues at coordinate 2,781 of ONMY01000217.1, forward strand.
AAAAGAAACACAAGAATTAGGACTAAGAGTTCTTTCACCAGATTTAAGATATTCATCGATTAGATATCAAGTAAAAGGAAATAGTATCTATATGCCTTTTACAGAGATTCGAGGAATTGGATATGATTACGCAATGAAAATTATAGAACTTAAAAAGGAAGGCCATACATCTTTTGAATCTTTTGTTGAGAATTCAAAAGATTTAATACCAAGAGAAATCGTTGAAGATTTAATATTCTCTGGTGTATTTGATTACACATCATATAATAAAAAGACAATGATTCAATCACTTGATGGACTTTATGAATTCAATTCGACATTTATTAAGGGTATGAAGTCAAGAAATGTGGTTAAAACTGATGAATATGATTTCGATTTCTTAAAAAACAAAGAATATGAACTTCTTGGTTTCAATTCTAAATATCATCCAATTAAAAAATATACTGGTGAGCTTGATAAAATATCAGATATTGAACTTGATACTGTTGGTGCAAGAATTATTGCATATTTAACAAATCTTAAGATAATAAAAACCAAAAATGGAGAGTCGATGGCTCAATTCTATTTAGAAGATGAGTTTATGAGCGTGAAAGGTGTATTATTCCCTAAAGATTATTTTAAGTGTGCTCACTATATTAAAAATAATACATTATATGAAATACTTGGGTCATACAAGGAAAACAGAGGCGAACCTCAATTTGTGATAAGGGAGATAAAAGAATTAAATGTTTAAGCTTGTCTCAAACTTTTCTCCATCCGGTGACCAAGAACAAGCTATAGATACACTCGTATCTAATATTAATTCTAATATTAAGGAACAAATACTTCTTGGTGCAACTGGTACAGGAAAAACATTTACTATCGCAAATGTAATCGAAAGAGTTAACAAAAAAACTCTTGTTTTAGCACACAATAAAACTCTTGCGGGACAGCTCTATATGGAACTTAAAGAATTATTCCCTGAAAATAGAGTTGAATACTTTATATCATATTATGATTACTATCAGCCAGAAGCTTACGTAGTATCATCAGATACATATATTGAAAAAGAAGCTGATATAAATTCCGAAATCGATAAACTTAGAAACTCCGCAACCGCATCTCTTCTTGAAAGAGATGATGTAATTGTAGTGGCATCTGTCTCATGTATTTATGGTATAGGATCACCTGACTCATATGAGAACCAAATGTTTGTCTTAAGACATCATGATCACATGACTAGAAAAGAATTAATTAAAAAGTTATCAGATGCTTTCTATGTTCGAGAAAAGAACGAACTAACACGTGGTACTTTCTTAGTAAAAGGTGATATCATCGATATCCTTCCACCATATTCATCAACTGAAGCAATAAGAGTAGAACTTGACTTTGATGAGATAGTATCAATTAAGGAAATAGATGTGACTACCTATCACGCAAATAAAGAATTAGAACTAGTATCAATCTATCCTGCAACTCAGTTCGTGACCGATAAAGCTACTTTAGAAGAATCTTTAAGAAGAATCGAAGAAGAATTAAATGAAAGAATTAAATACTTCTTAGACCATAATATGCCACTTGAAGCCGAAAGAATAAAAGAGAGAACAACTTATGATATTGAAATGCTTAGAGAGATTGGAAGCTGTTCAGGAATTGAAAATTATTCAAGACATCTTGCACTTAAAGGCCCAAACGAAACACCATATACACTTCTAGATTATCTTGGAGATGATTATCTAATAATTATAGATGAATCACATGTTACTGTTCCTCAGGTAAGAGGAATGTTTAATGGTGATAGAAGTAGAAAACAAGCACTTGTTGATTATGGTTTCCGTCTTCCAAGCGCACTTGATAATAGGCCACTTAACTTTTCTGAATTTGAAGATAGATTAAAACAAGTCATTTACATGAGCGCAACCCCAGGAGACTATGAAATGATGAAGGGGTGCCCAATAGTTGAACAAATCATTCGTCCATCATTCCTATTAGACCCAATTGTTAAAATTAGACCATGTAAGAACCAAATTGATGATGTTGTTAGAGAAGTAGATAAAACCATTAAAGAGGGCTATAGAACTCTCATCACAACTCTTACAATTAAGATGAGTGAAGATTTATCAGCTTACCTTAAAAAACTCAACTATAAAGTTGCCTATCTACATAGCGAAATAAAAGCTTTAGAAAGATTAGAAATAATTAGAAAACTTCGTCTTGGAGAATACGAGTGTCTTGTTGGAATAAATCTTTTAAGAGAAGGACTAGATATACCAGAAGTATCAAAGATACTTATTTTAGATGCTGATAAAGAAGGCTTCTTAAGAAGTGAAAGATCTTTAATTCAAACAATAGGAAGAGCTGCAAGGAATGAACATGGTGAAGTAATTCTTTATGCAGATCAAATGACTGATTCAATAATAAATGCAGTAAAAGAAACAGAAAGAAGACGTCATATTCAAGAAGAATACAATAAAACTCATGGTACAGTTCCAAAAACAATCATCAAGCCAATTGGTGATGCATTTGTTTTATCTAAAGAATTGAAAGAAGAATCTTCAAAAGAAAAATTCGATATCACTAAGGCATCTATTAAAGAGCGTGATAGAATACTTCAAACAATGGAAAAAGAAATGCTTAAAGCTGCCAAAGAACTCGACTTTGAAAGAGCGATGGAACTTCGCGATACTCTATTTGAATTAAGACAGGAATTAGAAAATGCAAAGCTTAATCGATAAAGAATTTGAAGTAAAATGCATTGGAATTAATAATTATGCTAAGGGAGTATGCAAAATTGACTCTCTTATTTGCTTTGTTGATGATCTTTATCCTAGTGAAATTGCAAAAGTAAAAATCTATAAACAAGAGAAAAATCTAGCATATGCAAAAGTCATAGAATTCGTCAAAACAAGTGAGTATAGAATACCACCAGAATGCAATCATTCTATAGATTCTGGAAGTTGTCCATTTAACGATATAACATACGAATATGAACTCGAACTTAAAAAACAAATTGTAAAAAATAATATTGAAAGAACTCTAAAAATAGATATTGGAAACATCAATATAACATCTGGTGATAGAATATCTGGTTATAGAAATAAAGTAACTGTTTTCTTTTCATTAGACGAATCAAATGAACCTTTCTTTGGATCGTTTATCGAAAAAACAAACAAACTCGTTAGAATTTCATCTTGTGTACAAATTGATTCTGAATTTGTGCTAATCATTAATACATTATTAAATCTAATAAAGAAATACAATTTAGAAATTGCTGATTTTATTAATAAGAATGGATACATTAAGGGTGTATCCATAAGAAAATCAGAATATACTAATAAAATTAGTATAATGATTCTTTCGAGAAAAGATTATAAAGAATTCAAAGAAATATCTTCTTTACTAGCATCATGCTTTAATAATATTACAGGTATTTCAGTTTCAATCGATAATTCTTTTGATACATTCATCTATTCAGGTATTGAGCATGTATACTTTGGGACACCAGAAATAGAAGAAAAATTATTAAATGTAATATATAAAGTTAGCAACAAATCATTTCTTCAAGTAAACACATCTTGTGCATCAAAACTATATGAAAGAGCTATAACACTAGCTAATCTTAATAAGAATGACAGAGTTTTAGATTTATATTCTGGAGCGGGAGGTATTTCTCTAAATGCGTCTAAATACTCTAAAATGGTATATGGAGTTGAAGAAGTTAGTGATGCAGTAAACAATGCAAAATATAATGCCTCATTTAATAATATTAAAAATGTCAAATTTTATGTTGGCGATGCAAAGGATTATAGAAAGTTAATAGGTGACACTAAAATAGATGTTTTATTTGTTGATCCTCCAAGAACCGGTATTAAAAAAGAAGTTATCAATAACATATTAAACGACAATATAGAAACAATCATTTATATATCTTGTGATTCATTTACGCTTGCGAGAGACTTAAAATTATTATCGCCAAAATATACAATAAAAACAGTTGAAGCATTTAACATGTTTCCAAGAACAAAACATTGTGAAACTGTTTGCCTTTTAACGAACCGTACTGGGAACACTAAATAATAAAAAGTTAAACATAAAAGAAGTTGAACTGTTGTTCGACTTTTTTTATTGATAATTATTTGATGTGATTATTATTAAAACTCGCTATGAAATTGGTGCAAAATAGTAAAAAAGTCGCTACTAAATTGGTGCAAATATATTTACAAATTTCATATTATTTGAAATCTTGTTATATATGCTAACTTAAAAGAATAAAACTGATGTTAATTATTATATCTATTGACGAAAAATGCAATTTCTTTTAAAAAAAGCTAATATGCTCTTTACTTTTATGCTGAAGAAATGTATAATATAATTGACGAAAAGCACAAGTTCTTGCAAAAAAGGAGAATAAGTAATGATAATTAAAAGGGAAAAATATCTTAACGAATTAATAGAAAAGCAAGGTAATAAGCAAATTAAAGTAATTACTGGACTTAGAAGATGTGGTAAATCATTTCTACTTTTTAATTTGTTTTATGATTATCTAATAAAAAATAATGTAAATAAAAAAACAATAGTTACTTTTGCTTTTGATAATATGGAAGATATAATTAAATTAGATAAGTATTATCCAGAAGAAGATACTTTAATATATGATGCTAATAAGAAGTTTTATAAAGTTAATGCAAAAAAAATTGTTGCATATATAAATGATAATACAGACAATGATTCATATTATTATTTGTTATTAGATGAGATTCAGCTGCTTGATAATTTTGTGTTTGTTTTAAATGGATTTTTAAAGCATGTAAACTTTGATGTATATGTTACAGGAAGTAATTCCAGAATGTTATCAAAAGATATACTTACAGAGTTTAGAGGTAGAGGTGATCAAATACATATTTATCCACTTTCATTTAAAGAATATTATGTGTCAAGAAATGTATCTTTTGAAGAAGCGTATTTAGAATATCAATATTTTGGAGGAATGCCATACACTCTAGAATTACCATCTGATGATGCAAAACAAACATATTTAAAGGGTTTGTTTTCGGAGATTTATATCAAGGATATAGTAGATAGAAATGGAATAAAGAATGATGAGTCTTTTGAAACGCTACTAGAAGTGATATCAAGTTCTATTGGATCATATACTAATCCAACTAATATTGAGAATACGTTTAAAAGTGAGTTAAAGCAATCTTATCATCATGATACCATAAAAAAACATATTGATTATATTAAAGAGGCTTTTTTAATATCAGAGGCTAAAAGATATGATATTAAAGGAAGGGAATATATTGGTGCTAATTCAAAGTATTACTTTACTGATATTGGTCTGAGAAATGCTTTAATAAATTTTAGACAAAGTGAACCTAATCACATAATGGAAAATATTATATATAATGAATTAATATTACGTGGCTATAGTGTTGATGTTGGAATTGTGGAAATAAATGAAGAAAACAAAAATGGAAACTATGTATCTAAGCAACTAGAAACTGATTTTGTTTGTAACAAGATGAGCAACAGAATATATATTCAATCTGCATACTATATGGAATCTATTGAAAAACAAAATCAAGAAAAGAAATCGCTTCTTAATATAAAAGATAATTTTAGAAAAATTATTGTTGTTAGAGATTCAGTAAAAAAGTATTATACACAAGAAGGAATAGAAGTAGTAAGCCTAATGGATTTTTTGTTAGGTAATATTGATATATAGAGATTAATATGGGCTTGGCAAAAGTAAATATATGATATGTTCCCATATGGGTTCGTTTCTAGGCGGTCCGTCGA
>ONMY01000053.1 GCA_900318975.1 uncultured Bacillota bacterium
ATGTATGAATATCAAGATGATGATTCACTCATGGCTAAAGTTCAAAGAGAAAACGCAATAGAACATATAAATAAGTTTGATAGTAAGTTATTAAAACTTGTCATACCAGTAATACTCCTTGCATTTATGATTTCAGCATGTGTTCTTGGAGTGTCTGCTAGTACTGTTTCAGTATTAAGCGCAACTGGTGTTATCAAGAGTGGAAGACAAACCATTATTGATATTATTCCAACAGAAGATGTTTATTATTCAGTTACTTATACCGCTAAAAAAGGCGGAATAATTGAAGGCGAACTCGAACAAACTATTAAAGAAGGAGAAGATGCATCGCCAGTAATCGCTATCGCAAGCCATGGATATATTTTCGTAACTTGGTCAGATGGCGTAAGAGATCCATATAGACTCGATCTAGCTGTTAATAAAACAATTGATGTCTTCGCAAGTTTCATTACTATTGATGAATATATGGAATTAATGAAGAATCCAGGTGAACCTGAAGTACCAGAAGAACCTGCAATGGGTAATATCCCAATTCCAAAAGATGAGGGTGATGGTGACCCAACAATGCAAAGATATGATGAAAATGCCCAAATAATTGATGGCGAAACATACTATGGTGAAAGCGTTTTCGATGAATATCAAGCTGATATGATCGAAACACTTGCACAAGACACTGAAATGTCTACTAGTACTAAAAAAATAATCAACGATTATTTTGATACTATTGAAAAATAAAATAGGAAAATAAAAATATGATTAATGAAAAAGATATTAATGATTTTAGTCTAAAAATAAAAGAAATATATGAACAAATCAATAGAGACGTTATCGGTATAAAAGAAGTAATCGAAGGAACAGTTGTTGCGATGATTGCCGGTGGTAACGTTCTACTTGAAGGTGTTCCAGGCGTTGGTAAAACACGTCTTGTTAGAACTTTAGGTAGAGTATTTGGACTTCCATTTTCAAGAATCCAATTTACTCCAGACTTAATGCCAGCTGATGTTACAGGTACAAATATGGTTGTTAAGGATGATAGTGGTAAAACATCATTTGAATTCCAACCTGGTCCAATCTTCGCAAGTATCATCTTAGCCGATGAAATAAACCGTGCAACACCTAAAACACAATCAGCTCTACTTGAAGCGATGCAGGAACATAAAGTTACTGTAATGGGCGTTTCAAGACCACTTCAAGAACCATTCTTCGTTCTTGCAACCCAAAACCCAATTGAACAAGATGGTACATACCCACTACCAGAAGCGCAAATGGACCGTTTCATGTTCAAGATCTTAGTACCAAACCCAGGCCTTGAAGACTTAATGACAATCGTCAACTTAACTCAAAAGACTATGGCAGAGGTAGCTGACACTGTTTGTAGCGGTGAAGAGCTCTTAAAGATGAGAGAAACTGCAAATAGTATCCCAGTTGCAACTGATGTATTAACATACGCAATGATTTTAGTTGCTGCAACACATCCAACTGGTGAATATGCATCAGAAACAGCTAAAAAATACCTACGTTTAGGCGCATCTCCACGTGCTGGTCAAGCATTTATAAGTTGCGGTAAAGTAAAAGCTTTAATTAAAGGAAGATATAATGTTGCATACGAAGATATCGATGAACTTGCAACAATGATTCTTCGTCACAGAATTAAACTCAATTTCGAAGCTGTTGCAGATAGAATATCTCCTGATACAATTATCGAAGAAATTATCAAAGAAGTAAGAGCAAAATATAAAATAAAATAATACTCTAGTATTCTAGAGGAGTGGAAGTGATATTATGGAACTATCATATATTAATGACGCATTTTTTAGTCGTCTTGAATCTTTGTCTTTCAATTTAAAATCATATTTAAGCGGTTATTTCGGCGGAAAACATCTGGTCAAAACATTTGGCCAGACCGTCGAGTTTGCCGATTTTAGAGATTATCAGCTTGGTGATGATATTAGAAGAATCGACTGGAATTTATACAGTAGATTTGAAAAATTCTTCATTAGGCTTTTTACTGATGAAAGACAAATGAAAGTATCAATATTCCTAGATGTATCTGCATCTATGGGAAAGGATAACCCTAAAAAAGCGGCTTATGCAACTGCGTGTGCTGCAGGTATTGGTTATCTTGCAATACATAATATGGATAAAGTTTCTTTTAATATCATGAAAGAAGAAAAATCAGAAAACAAGTATGGTACAATCGTTGGTAAAAACCAATTTTTCCGTTCGATTGAAGTACTTGAAAATATCACCTTTGAAGGTGAAACCGATATCACAAAATGTATTCTAAGTTCTAATGACGATGGAACTGCGAATGGACTTACTGTGATTATTTCCGATTTCCTAACTGATGGAAACTGGAAAAAGGCAGTTGATTACTTATTATATAAGAAAAGACAAGTTTTATTACTCCAAATATTAACACCTGAAGAACTCGAACCAACATATACTGGTAGAGTTAATTTAATCGACTCAGAATCTTTAGATATTTCAGATCCAAAGAATATGAGACTTAGAATCAATACTGGTCTTCAAAGCGCGTACCAAATGGCTCTTGAGGAATTCAAAAAAGATATAGCTGACTACGCTAAAAAAAGAGAAGTAGATTATATCTCAATAGATACAAGCGAAGCCATTGAAAGTGTGCTTTTTAAACAATTATTAAAGGTAGGAATGATGTCATGACTTTAATGAACTTAATCGGTTTATTATCGCTCATAAGTCTTATTATATTACTAATTATTTATATACTTAAACCAAATTATCAACAACAATTTATTTCAAGTACTTATATTTGGAAGTTAAGTTTAAAATACAGAAAGAGAAGACTTCCAACAAGTAAACTTAGAAATATATTATTGATAATCTGCCAAGTTCTCTTATTATTAACTTTAACAGCTATTATTGTTAGACCTGTGAATATCACAAAAGAAACAGTAGAAAATGAAGCAATAATAGTAATAGATGCATCAGCTAGTATGAGAACGCAATATGAAGATAAGACAAGATTTGAAAGAGCAATAGATCTAGTAAAAGAAAAAGCAAATGAAACATTTGATAAAGAAGGAGCTGTAACAGTTGTCATATCTGATAACAACCCTCATTTCTTAGTACAAAGAGGGACAATTAATTCAAAAGATGATATTCAGCATGATTTGGATAATTTAAAATCCGATTTTTATTCATGTTCCTACGGAGAAACTAGTCTTTCAGATTCAATTAGCCTTTGTCATGATATCCTAATTGACAATCCAAATGCTCATATCTATATCTATACTGATACTACAGTTTCTTATACTGATGATACAATCGAGGTTATCAACGTTTGTACAGAAGGCGAAAACAACTTCGCAATACTCGATGCTTATGCAGAAATAGTAGATAACTATTATTCATTTGTTGTAGAAGTTGCTGGATATGGAAGAGATGAAAATGTCCTTGTTACACTTTCTGTTTATGGTGCAAATGCGACTGATGTTGACCCAGATGGTGTTAATCTAACTTTCTCTCTTGATGTTGATTTAACAAGCGACAAACCAAAAAGAGTAGTATTTATAAATGAATATCCTGAAACCTTTAATGAAGAAGAAAATACAGAATTTTATATTATCAGTGAGCTTGAAAGAATTTTCTCATACGAATCAGCTCACGTTGAAATAGATATCGAAGATTGTTTCAACGAAGACAATTTTATAGAAATCTATGGTGGAACAAAAGAAGACATTAAAGTCTTATATTGTTCAAATAAATCAAACAGCTTCTTTAATGGTATTATGTTTGTTTTAAGAGATGCTCTTAAGAATAAATATCATATCGATTATACAGAGATTAAAGAAGGCGATGTTCCATATAGAGGATATGATTTCTATATCTATGAACATGAAATGATGCCTGATGTTACACCAAATGATGGTATCGTTCTTTATGCCGATCCACAAAAAGATACAGAATCAACTGGTTTTAGAGTTTATGGATACTATGATCTTGATAAGGTATCTGTTTCCTTTACACAGGAATCTGAACATCCATTACTTGATGGAGTAGTAGTAGATAATATTACAGCATCTAGATATACTGAACTTTCACAGTTTGATCGTAACTATGAAGTTTTAGCAACTCTAAACAATAGACCAGTTTTAATGGTTAAAAACGAAGAAAACTATAAGATAGTTGTAATGCTATTCAGTTTACACTATTCAAATTTAGCATTATTAAAAGAATTCCCAATCTTAATCAACAACATGTTTGAATATTTCCTCCCATCAACAATCGAAGGAAATTCATTCGAAGTTAATGATGAAGTAAAGGTAAATTCAAGAAGTCAAGAAATTACAATTACTGGTTATGATGAAACAATAAGGATTGATGAATTCCCAAGTACAGTTTCACTCAAACTCCCAGGATCATACACAATCGAGCAAACAACATATTTTGGAAAGAATATCACCGAAAAGATATACGCAAAAGTTCCAAAAGATGAATCAAATATATTCCCAGTACTAGATAGTCTTTCTAGTCCTATTTCAGCTGTTGATGAATACGATTACATCAATGACTGGTTATTCTATTTAGCTATTGCCTTATGCGCACTTGCTTTTGTTGAGTGGCTATTAAAAGGCAATGAGTCGGCGTAGGAGGTGAAGATATGTTAGGTATTTCAATGCACTTCTCTCGTCCATTATTACTATTACTCTTAATTCCATTCTTAGCATTTACGGTTATTCCATATTTTAGACTTTCTAAGAAATATAGAAGGACAAGAAACCGTATCACATCAATGGTGCTTCATGGATTATTATCCACTCTTGCAGTATTGCTTCTTGCTGGGTGTATCTTTGTTAGCAGCAAGAAGAACCCAGATAATGAATTAATAATTTTAGTCGATGTCTCAAATACAGAAAACGAATCAAAAGATTCTAGAGACAAGTTTGTAAAAGATTTAATTAATCAATGTTCATTCGATAACGTAAAAGTTGGTGTTGTGACATTTGGATATGATCAGGAATACGCTATAGAACTAACTGATGAATATGATGGTTTATATGAAAAATATTTAAATGCACCACTTCCTGATACTTCTGCAACTAATATTGCAGCCGCAATCAACTATGCAAAAGAATTATTCACTAATTATGAATCAGGAAAGATAGTAGTCGTTTCTGATGGTAAAGAAACCGATGAAAATAGTAAGACTGTCATTAAAGGTGCTGTTGCATCAGGTTTAAAGATTGATACAGTCTATGTTCCATCTATGTATGATGGCGATGAAACAGAAATAGTTAGTGTTGAATATCCTGAATACCATATCAATAAAGGTGAAGAATTCACTCTTACCTTAAATATAAAGAGTAATTTTACACATAATGCGATTATATCATTGTATGATAATGGTATTTTAGATACACTTTCAGATACTCCAGTTGATATTATTGAAGGTGAACAACAAGTATTATTTAAACATACATTTGCGAACGATGGACTTCATGAATTATCATTCAAAATCAACGATCTAAAAGATGTAGTAGAAGAAAACAATGAATACATCTCTTATATGTATGTTGAATCATTCAATAAGGTTCTAATATTAGAACAAAATAATGGTGAATCAAATCTCTTAAGAAATGTCTTAACTGAAAATGATGAATTCCAAGTTGACGTGATGAACGTTAGAACTGATGCACTTCCAAAAACAGCACTTGAACTTTGTGCATATGATGAAGTGATTTTAAACAACATTGCAAATTCTGATTTAGAAGAAGGCTTCACAGAAGCATTAAATGAATATGTTTATAACTATGGAGGCGGACTCTTCACAACTGGTGGTAATGATGCAGAAGGAACTATGTCTCATTCTTATAATAGAACAGATATGGTTGGTACCCTCTATCAACAGATGCTTCCAGTTCAAGTAATTAATTATACTCCTCCAGTTGGTGTAATCTTCATCATCGATAGATCAGGCTCAATGTCTGAACTCGCAGAAGATGGTGATACACTTCTTGAATGGGCAAAAGCGGGTACTTTCTCTGCTGCAATAAACGCTCTTACAGAAAGAGATTATGTCGGAATCATGAGTCTTGAATCTGATTATGGTATGATTCTTGAATTAACTCCAAGAACACAAGAAGCTAAGATCAGATCTGCAATCGATAGTATTGATACAGCTGATGGTAGTACAACTTTCTCAGGCGCTATAGAAAGAGCGGGACAAATACTACGTTCTGCTAAAAACGTCGATAAAAAACATATCGTAATAGTATCTGATGGTTGGGTAACTGAATCAAGCAATGAAACATATGAAAAACTTGCAAAACAGTATTATGAAACTGATGGTATCACAATTTCTGTTGTCGGTGTAAGTATGTCTACACCAATTGATGCAGTAAATTATAAAGATGAAACTAATGTTGATAATATTCCAGCTGTTGGCGCTTATTACATGATGTTAAGGCTAACAATGCTTGGCCATGGTAGACTTCATGCAATTCCTACTAACGAATCAGCAAGAATCGTCCCAGAAATGAGAGAAGACTTAAAAGCTCCTGATATTAAAGAAGTAAGTGATGAACCATTCTATCCAATAATTGTAAATAATACTGCCTCAGTATTTAATGGTGTTGAAAGATTAAACGATGAAGAACACGGTAACACCATGACTATGCAAATAGAAGGTTTCTATGGAACTAAGATACGTGACGGTGCAACTCTCCTTTTAACAGGCGATTATAATGTTCCACTCTATGCTCAGTGGAAGTATGGAAATGGTATGGTTGGTAGTTTCATGTCTGATGTTTATGGACTATATACCGGTGACTTCATGAGCGATCCTAGTGGCACAACCTTCTTAAAGAACGTTATTAAGAATTTAACTCCAACATCAAATATTAGAGATAACGATATAAAACTCACACTCTATGAAGAAAACTATTCTAACCAATTAAGTATTCTAACTGGATTTAATGAAGGTGAATACCTAGAAGGTAAGATTATATATGAGGACACTGAAACAGGTACAGTTGAAGTATCGATGAATAATCTCGTTGAAGATGCAACAAAAGAATTAATTAGGAATTCAAGTGTCTTCGTTTTAACTCCAATGACGGAAACTAATAACTATTCAAGATGTAAGTTTATAATTAGAAAGCCTGGTACATATACTATTGAAATCAATAAATATAATGAAGCAGGTGAACTCGTTGGTTCTAATACCTTAAATAAGACACTTGCATATTCTAAAGAATATGAAGCGTTCGAAGAAGAAGATTATAATCCAAAAGAATTACTATCAATAATATCTAAGAATGGTAATGGTATCCTAGTTGATGATTTAACTGATGCTCATAGTATAATCAATTCCTTTGAAACAATAATCTATAAAGAATTTGACCCAAGATACTTATTCTCAATTATTATGATTGTATTATTCTTAGCTGATGTTGCAGTAAGAAAGTTCAAATTCAAATGGCCTCACGAAATCATTAAGAATTATCGTGAAAAGAAACTTGAAGGTGACAAGAAATGAAAAGATTAGGTCATATCCTCATTTGTCTATTTGCTTTTCTAAGCGTATTAACTCTTACATCTTGTAAAAAAGAATTATTAGCTCAGCCAGCAAATATTTCAATTGACGAAGAAAACAACTTAATATGGGACAGTGTCGATGATGCAAAATCTTACACAGTTTACTTTTTAAACGTTGATACAAACATCACCACTTTTGAAACTGTTAGAAAAACTTCATTCAGCTTATCTGAACTCGAAGAAGGAGATTATCAAATCACTATTAGATCTATTTCTGGTGTTAATGATAAAAAAGATTCCCTAGATTCTGAAATCATCTATTATCATAAATATCCAGAAACTGGATGTGTTTATAAACTTATTAATAATAATACTGAATATGCGATATCTAAAGTAGGTAGTGCTCAAGGTACATTTGTGATTGAGGACTATTACCGTGGTAAGGCAGTAACCGAAATCTCTGATAAAGCTTTTAAAGGTAGCACAAAAGTCGTTGATATTACCTTAGGTTCAAACATTATTTCAATCGGTGAATCAGCATTTTGGAACTGTCCAAAACTAGAAAGAATCACTCTTCCAAACTCCCTAATCTCAATCGGCAAGAGTGCATTCCAATCTTGTAGATCACTTAAAACTATTACTATTCCTTATTCAGTAACCATAATACCTGAATATTGCTTTGCATACTGCAGAAATCTTGAAAGTATTACTTTCCCAGAAAATTTAAAATCAATCTTAGAATCTTCATTTGTTGATTGTTCACTTCTTACAACTATTACTATTCCAGATAAAGTAGAATTAGTTGGTGCATCAGCTTTCTTTGGATGTGAGAAGTTAGAAACAGTTATAATTGGTCCTAATGTTGAATATATTAAAGAATCTGCATTCTCTACATGTCATTCTTTAAAAACTGTAACATTTAAAGAAGGTTCTAAATTAAAAGAAATAGGAACTAGTGCTTTTAGAGAATGTAGTGTGCTTGAAACTATAACTTTACCAAATGGCCTAACATTTATTGGTGAGGCATGTTTCGGTAACGATATAAAATTAGATTCTATTATTATTCCTGATACAGTAACTGGCATTGGTAATAATGCTTTCCATGGCACAAAATTATTCAATGATCAAATTGAAGCAGGAGAAGATTTCATTTATGCTGACAACTGGTTAATATTCTCACCAGCTGCAGTAAGAAATACTATTGAAAATATTACTACTGAAACACTAAAGGATACAGTAGTTGGCATTGCGGATAATGTGTTTGAAGGATGTCCTGAATTAAAAACTGTAACCCTACCACAATCATTCAAATACATTGGTGCATATGCATTTAATAGTTGCCCTAATTTATGGAAACTTGTTACTTTAGAAAATAGTATTAAAATAATTGGCGATTATTCATTTACTGGATGTAATCTTTTCAACGTCCAACTTGGTTATGGTCTTGAAAGGATTGGACATTTTGCTTTCTATGGTAATATTATGCTTGATAATAACACACAAAACCCATATGACTGGATTCCAGAAACTGTAACATCAATAGGAAAAGGCGCATTTAATAATACTATGATGTACAATAATGCAGCTGCAGGTAGTGGAATTGTTTATGCAGGAAACTGGGCAGTAGGACTCGCTCTTCCTCTAACCACAATTGATTTAAAGTTTGATCCAGACCATATTGCTGGTGTTGCGGATTATGCATTTATGTATGAAGGCTTCCCAGAACTTGCATCAATACTTTCTATTAGATCAGTATCAGGTCTTGTAAACTGTAAGTATATTGGTGTTGGCGCATTTTACGGCAATGTCGAACTCTCAAGTGTATCATTAAACAGAAACTTAACAGAAATAAGAGAAGCGACTTTCTATAATACAGGTTTAGTAAGAGCAACTCTTCCAAGAACTTTAAAATCTATCGGCGATTATGCATTTTATGGAACTCAGCTCACTTCTCTAGATTTATCAACAACTAACGTTGAAACTATAGGAAAGAGCGCTTTTTGTGGCGTTTCTGGACTCGTTAATGTTACATTTAATGATAGATTAACAACAATCGGTGATTATGCATTCTTCGGTTGCAGCAACATTAAGAATCTTGATATTCCTGATAATGTAACTTCAATTGGAGAAAATGCCTTCTGTGGTTGTGAATCAGTTGAAACACTACATGTATCAACAAATGTTGAAACATTAAGAACTGCAGTATTCGCACACTGCACAACACTAAAGAATGTTACTGGACTTGAAAATATTAAAGTAATTGAACCAGAAGCATTTTATGGATGTACACTACTTGAAACTATAGATTTAGGTGAAAAGCTTGAAACTATTGGTGATGCAGCATTCTATATGGATGAAAATCTAACAAGTATTTATTTATCATCTAAAGTAAAAGAAATAGGAATTTATGCATTCCAAGGCTGTTCTATGCTTAAATCTATCACAATACCTAGTTCAGTTAGAACTATTCAACAGCACGCATTCTATGAATGCTTTAACCTTACTATCTATACGTCTTTTGAATCAAAACCAGGAGATTGGCACAATAGATTCAATTCAAGCAGTAGAACAATTTTCTATAAAACTGAACTCGATGAAGAAAATAATGTAATATCGGTTGATATAACAAATGATAATTTACAATTTAGAAATGCTCTCAATGGTATTTCAGCACCAATTTATAAAGGTAAAACATTTATTAATTTCGTCGACGAAGAAAATAATACATATACATTAGATGATATTAAGTCAATAGATAAAGATATCAAACTAATCGCAAGATATGAATAATTAGGAGGATGGTAGTCTTATGAAGAATATTAAAAATACAGTATTTCTATTTATTTTAATAATTTCACTAGCCCTTATTCTAACCGGATGTAAAGGTAAAAAAGAGCTTGTTTTTGAGACAAATGGTGGAAACGAAATAGAAACTGTTCAAGTTGATTCAAAAGAAGAATATACTCTTCCAGTACCAACTCGTGAGGGATATCAATTCATTGGATGGTATTTATCAGATGATTTTAGTGGCGAAAGCATTCTTACTATTAAAATTGATAAGAAGACAACAGTTTATGCAAAGTGGGAAGCACTTCTTAAGATTACTCTAGATCCTGCTGGTGGTACTTTATCAAAAACTACTGTCTATGGTAAAAATGGTGATACTGTTTTAGACCTCGTAAAAGATTCTATCCCAACTAAAGATGGAGAAGTATTTGGTGCTTGGTTTAATGGAAACTTAGAATTAAGCGCAAACGCAAAGCTCACAAAAGATATGACTCTTACTGCTAAATACAAAGTAGAATACACAGTAAATGTCTATAAAGAAAAACTCACTCATGATGGTTATGATCTTGAAACAGTTAAACTATATGATTATATTGGAAAAACTGTTTCATATGAACTCGATAGTGATGAAGGTTTCACTGAAATCGAAAAAGAAGATACTAAAGATGAAATCACATTATCAAATAACAAATCAACAAACATACTCACACTCTATTTCGATAGAGAATACTATACTGTAACACTTAGAAGTAATTATCCAAACTCATCAAAAGCTGAAGAGACAAAGACAATAAACCTTTATTATGGTGAAGAAGTAGATCTTCCTGAAACAGGATTTAGTATTGATGGATATTACCTTTTAGGTTTTAGCACAGCGGCAAATGGCGAAATCATCTATGATGCTCATGAAATAGATAATCTTCCAGTTAATAAAGATCCTGATGAAATCGTTAAAGATAAATTAAGCGCATCAAGAACTACATCTTTATATGCGATTTGGAATAAGGGATATAAAGATATGTTTGGCGGAACCGATTATATCTTTGTTGCTAAAGATGAAAAGACCGCATATCTTGAAAGAGAAGGTGTATATTTCATCGGTGAATACTTTAAGAGTGATAAATCATTTATCTTCTATAACGATAAAGAAAACCTTGAAGGTATGATCTATGATGATGGAACATATGCATATTATAATGTTTCAAGAGATGAATATTCTGCAGTATTATATACTGTTGGTAGCGGTCTTGATGAAGATATTAAAATCCTCTTTGACCCATACAATGGAATCACATATTATGATGGCTATCAAGATGCTGATAAGAGAGAATCAAAAGGTACATATACAATCGATGAAAACAATTTCTACCATGTAACATTCACAGAAGGCTTAAAAGCTGGTGAAACAATGATAATAATTGTTGGTAGAGTTACAGCTGACTATGTCACAACTGATGCCTTCCAGCTTAGAAAAGAAAATGAATATGAGATGGGAGAACTCGTAAGATTTGCAGTCATAAATTCAGAGATTACTTACTACCTTTATGCATATCAAATTGAACTTTCAGGTTTTGGTACTCTAACATTCAATAATGGTGAATCAATAGAGACTTATTACTATAGCTATGATGAAGAAAAAGATCTATATACTGTAAATGGTCAAAATGGTTCTAAGTTTGGAACTATCAAGATAATGGAATATTTAGATAAGAAAGGCTATATGTTCTATGATGAAAGCTTAGATCAAACATTCACACATGCTGATGGTTCAACACTTAAACTTGATGGTATATCAAACGCAATCTATACAAAAGAAGACACAAGTGTATCTGGCACTTATTCAATAAAAGAATCTGTATTTGGTGGATATATTGTTACATTTAAGAATAATGGAAAAGAATACACATTCTTAACATCATCAAAGACAGAAGAATCAATCATTGATACAAATACTAGTGGTGAGGCAGAAACCATTACAACTTATTCATTCACAGTTAAACCTAATGGATATAATGAATATTACTATAAAGATGAAGATTCAATCTATTATGCACCACTCGTTGTAATAAATGACAATGAAGAAGGAAAAGCTAATGTTTATGGCTTTACACCTGATAGAACATTTGAACTTGTGCTAGAGGGAACATATGTATTTGATGAAGATACAAATCTTTATGTTTTCACAACAACTAGTGTCCACAACAAGAAAGTCTTAACATCTCCAGTAGATATTAAAAAGTATAAATCATTTATCTTCGCAGTTGATTCATCTATTACACAGTATTCAATCAACTACTGGTACGAATCAACTACAGATGATGGCACTACGAATTATTCTGTTGAATATAGAAATACTGATAATTCTAAACTTCTCCTAGTTAATGGTGTTGCAATACTTTCTAAAGATGGATATGTAGTTACTGGTACATATAGTATTAGAAATGGTCTTATTGTCATTTCTAATCAAAATGGATCAGTCTATGTTGAATTAAATATTCTAAATAACACATTTATCGTTTTAGATCATGCTCCATATAATGCTTATGTTGTACTAAATGATGGTTCTTATTCAACAAAAGAACATATGGAATTTGATGGAAGAGGAAACGCAACATATGTTTATACAACTGTTGAAGATGATGTAGACGTTCTACATGAGATTAATGGAACTATCACAAAGACAAGTGATACTAATAGAAACGGTAATGAAATCTATGAATTTAGATCATCTGAAAAGACTATTAGATATCTACTTATTCATAAAAATGAAGGAAGTTTCGTTTATCCATATAATGTAAATTACAATGGTTCATATGCCGGTGAAGGTATCCTATTCTTAGATGGATATCTAGATTATGTAAGTTATACAAATACCGATGGTGATGAATTAATCGGAAGTTATGTAATAGAGGATAACAATCTAATCAAAGCCGATTTTGATGGAGTAATTAGATATTTTGATCTAAGTTCTCGTTCATTTACTATTAAAGGAATTGAATATGGTTCATATGTAGTTGTTGATAACCAGGGTACAAATGATCTTTATCTTGATCTTGATGGATATGGAAAAGGAATATTATATACTCTTTCAGGTGAAACTAAGACTATCATAGATAGTAATGCAACATATACAAAAGAAAATGATAAATATCTAGTTTCATATAAAGAAAGTGCAGTTGATTACACTCTAATTGGCTATACTGGAACATACAAGAATAATGGTATAGTAGAAGATGCATTCTTAATTGAAAATATCGATTCAATCCATACATATATCAATAATAAAGACTGGTCTATCTTAAAGCTTGATTCTAAGGGTTATGCAATAAGAGTTGATAATAAAGGCATAAAAGATGAAGGTATATACACAATCATCACTGATAACCTTCTTTACTATGAAAATAACGATGGAACATATGCAAATATCTATAAATACAATAATACAAATAACACAATCACTGAATCAAAATATGTTCCAAGAGGATATTATACTAAAGAATTAAAATCATTACTCTTCACTCAATATGGTTTTGCAGTATTCAATTTCAACACAAAATATTACTACAATATCACAGATGATGGCGTAATCATTTATCGTCAAGATGTAGATAATCCAAACGCTAATAAATATGGATATGTCGAAGAGAACTTCGGTGCATTTGACAATGAAAAAGAATACAAAGGCGATATCTATTATCAAAATGATGGATTCGCAATCAATTTCACAAGAAAAGAAGAGACAAAAGACCTATATCCAGTTCTAATTAGTAGCACTACAGGAGAAAGAGCTCCAATTGAGAAATTATCATTCAGTCCAACTGGAAATGATATATTTAAATCTCAAGGCACAGTAGATGTTGGTCCATTCCAAGGCATGCCTTGTACAGTTGTTAGAGAATATGTTGATGATCACTATGAAATGTATGTTCAAGTAAACTATTATCGTTTCTATATCACAGTTAACTTTAGTGGTAAGAATCCTGATGGTAGTTCTAATAGTACATACGAAGTTACTGGAATGACTTGCGAGAGATCATTCGAATCATATAGATACTTCGACAATTACTATATGTATTATATGTTCTACGGTCAATCATTTGTAAGCAACTACGAAAACAATATCGGAAGACTCACATTTAGACAACTCTTTAATGAAACAGGTGAAATGACTGATGACTATGTAATCGTCGATTTCATGGAAGAAACTAACGCAAAAGATTTAGAGGGAGTACTCCTAAATAGTGAACATGCACTATATGAATATGAAGAAGAAGGAAATGCTTATACTATTACAATAGAAGGTACTGATGGTTATACATATAAGCTATACGTTCTATCAAGAATTCATCCAGCATTCAACACTCAAGCATACATCCTCTATGCTGCAGTAAGATGTGAAAAGATTACATCAGATGATTATACAGTTGATGTTGAAAGAATAGTCTATAGTGATTATAATTTCCCACTTGGTGCATATTTCAGTGTAAAGATGTCTAAGGGAGAAGATGAGCTTTCAAGCACTGAATCATTTGAAATCGATAAGATCTTACATTATGTTGCAAGAGAATATGATGATAATGAAAAGATTACTAAGACAACTTACTATAAATTAAATATTGTATTAAAAGATTCAGAATCTTTAGCTGACACAGTTGTACCAGTAGATTCAATTACTGTTACAAAACTTGAGGCTGTAACTTACTACAGTGAAGATTCAAAATCATTCATCGATATCCTAGATTCTAAGATTGTATTCATTTCAATAGATGGTTCAAAATATTTAGTTAGTGAATCAACTTATGATAGTAATACTAAAGAATATAGAATAGTATTATCATCACTAAAAGAATACACAGTTAAAATCGATGATAAAGGTGTAATGACACTCACAGAAATAACTGAAGAAATACCTGAAGAAGCTGAAAACCCAGAAAATAATGAATAAAAGGAGCGCTATTTATGAATTTATTTAAAAAAATCGCAATCCTAATATGTTCATTATTGATTGCGAATTTCACAGTTGTTCCGAATAAAGGGATTAATAAAGAGACAATAAATGAGAATGAAACTATCAGTAATTCTCTTGTTTCTCTGTCGTCTTCTAGCACAATTCGAAATATTAGTGATTTAAAGAATCTATTTGAGCACAATATCGAATTATTCTTAGACTCAGACGTTGTATCAAAGCTTCCTGAAGATTTATCTGATGAAGAGATTATCTCAGTTATCATATCAATGGATACAGATTCTTTATATGATAAATACTTATCAAGTGGATCAACAGCCAAGTTTAGTAGCTATTTAGAGACTAAATACGCTAAAAAGGAACTCGATAACATAAATGAAAAGATTTATTCTGAACTTAGAAAATTAGATGGTTCAAGTGTTATCTATACTCTTGGTGAAAGATATGATACTTTACTTACTGGTTTTGAAGTCGAAATAAAAGCTAAAGATTATTATGCTTTAGAAGAACTATTCCCAACAAGTACACTCATAATTGGTGATACATACGAAAGATTAGAAACTGACGTTGTAACAAACTATGTAAATGTCTATGATACTGGTATATTCGATAGTTCAGCTATTGAATATCAAGGTGATGGTGTAGTAGTAGCTGTACTTGATACAGGTCTTGATTATACTCACTCAGCATTCTCAGTAGATAATTTTACATCAACTAATGAAGCATTTACTCTTCCATACGTTCAAGAAAGAATTAAAGATACAAAGGCAGCTACCTTTACTCAAGGACTAAATGGTGAAGATGTATATGTTTCAAGGAAGATTCCATATGCCTATGACTATGCAGATAAAGACCCTGATGTTTCACCAATAAATTCAGAACACGGTACTCACGTTGCCGGTATTATTGCTGGACGTGATAGTGAAATCACAGGCGTTGCACCAAATGCACAGCTTGCAATCTTTAAAGTATTTAGCGACCATCAAGATGGCGCTAAATCTTCTTGGATTATGGCCGCTCTTGAGGACTGTGTTGTCCTTGGAGTCGATGTAATCAATATGTCTCTTGGTACATCTTGTGGTTTTTCAAGAGAAGTAGATAAAGAAAACATAAATAAAATATATGATAAGATAAGCGATGCAGGAATTGAAATGATTGCATCAGCTGGTAACCAGTACAATTCCACAATGGGAAGTACTAAAAATGGTAATAATGGTTTAACATCAAATCCAGATTATGGAACAGTTGGTTCTCCATCAACATATGAAGCAACTCTCTCAGTTGCATCTGTTGAAGGAAAGAAAACATCTTATCTAAAACACAAAAACAATATCATCTATTTTAACGAAGCATTCACAAATAGTGCTGATCTTACAAAGAGTTTCGTTGATGATATCTTAAATACATTAGGTGATAATGTAGATTCTCATACATTTGAATATGTAGTAATTCCTGGAATTGGTAGATCATCAGATTATCCAGATGAAGATTCCTTCTATGAAGGAAAAATCGTTCTTGTAAAAAGAGGTATTACTACATTTGAAGATAAGGTTAGAATTGCCCTAAAAGAAAAAGGTGCAGCAGGAATTATCATCTATAACAATGTTTCAGGTTCAATTTCCATGTCAGTTGGTGCAAATATCGGTGCTGTATGTTCGCTTTCACAAGATGATGGTGAATATCTAGTATCACAGGTAGATCCAACTACAGGTATTGGTAAAATTGAAATAAGTAGATCTTTAGTTGCTGGTCCATTTATGTCTGATTTCTCATCATGGGGTCCAACATCTGATTTAAAGATTAAACCAGAAATAACCGCTCATGGTGGCCAAATCTATTCAGCAATCCCAGGCCAATCTTATGATAGACTATCTGGTACATCAATGGCTGCACCAAACCTTTCTGGTGTAACTGCACTTGTATGTCAATATGTAAAATATAGTGGTATTTTTGGTGATAATCTAACAACTAAAGAAATCACTAATATCGTTAATCAATTAATGATGTCAACTTCTGATATCATCTATGATAAGAATGGTCTTCCATCATTTGTAAGAAAACAAGGTTCTGGTCTTGTAAGCCTTGATAAATCAGTCCAAGCTGAAGCATATATTTCAACATATGATAAAGATGGAAATAAGATGTCTAAAGCTAAACTTGAACTCGGTGATGATAAGAATAGAAGTGGTGTTTATACAATGACATTTGATATAAACAACATCACATCATCAAAAGTAACTTATGATTTATCATGTATCGCAGTAACTGAAGGCGTAAATGTAACTTATACAAGTCACAGTGATACAACAGTAACTCAAAAAGCTTATGAACTAACTGGTTCAAAAATAACAATCGACAATGTGTCAAGTGGTACTGTAAATGGAAATAGTATAGAAGTTAATCCAAATTCTACATTAAAGGTTACAGTAACTTTAACACTATCAGATACTGATAAAGAATATCTAAATACTTCATTCAAAAATGGTATGTATGTTGAAGGCTATTTAATGCTTAAAGCAAAAGGTACAACTAAGACTAACCTAAACGTTCCATACCTTGCCTTCTATGGTGATTGGAGTGAGGCTCCAATCTTCGATGAAGAATATTATGATACTCATAAAGATGAAATCAATAAAGGCCTTGATGATGAAGATAAGCTAATGGCAGATGCTTATCCAACAAGAGTAATCGGTGGACTTTATAGCGATTACATCTCAACACTTGGTACATATTATTTCATCCAAGATCCAAAAGCGACTCAAATCGCTGCATCTAAAGAACATATCGCAGTTTCTAACCAAGATAAGGGTGAAGAAAACGGCTCAACTGTCTCAAGCATTAGGTCAGTTAGCGCGGGACTACTTAGAAATGCTAAAGAGATCTATATTGAAATTGTTGAAGAATCGACAGGAAATGTAATCTATACAGATAAGGTTACAAACCAACATAAATCATATTCATATGGTTCATCAATTGGCCCATCTTCAATCGATATTAAATATAGTATCTTAGAACACAACCTCAAAAACAACACCCGTTATACTTGTACACTCACTGCATATTTAGATTATGAGGCAAATGAGAATCAAAAGAATTCAAGAAACACATTTACCTTCCCATTCTATGTTGACTTTGAAGCTCCAATAATCACTGATGTAACATTTAGAAGTGAATATGATAAGACATCTAAAGAAACTCACCTCTATGCAGATCTAAAAGTTTATGATAATCACTATGCAATGGGTATCCAATTCGGTCAAATAATTGAGGCAGAAGAAGATTCAGAATATACATTCACTCTCCAATCATTTGGAAAATATGTTACTCCTGTATATTCTAGTTTCAATTCAACCTCAATTGTTAGTGTAGAACTCACAAACTATATATCAAGTCTTAAGAATTCATGTAGTGTTAAATATAACGCTGATGGTTCAACTGATGTTCTACATAATACAAATACATTTGTTGCGACAGTTTACGACTATG
>ONMY01000071.1 GCA_900318975.1 uncultured Bacillota bacterium
CTGCGCTGCCTAGTGACATGAATAGCGCTAAAACAGCAAGCACGATGTAATCTCCAACTCCCCATTCAATACCAACAGCATTTATATAGAATATTGCTAGAAGGACTGGCCATACGCTTGTGCATCCAGGCATTCCTATAGTTGTTCCAAGTGGAGCTGTAAAGTTTGCTACTTCAGAATCAACACCAACATTCTTAGTTAAATCAGATATTGTTACAGGCAATGTTCCAACACTTGATTGAGTTGTAAATGCTGTTGCTTGTGAACGAGCAATCTTTTTGAAGAATTTGAATGGATTTACTTTTGCTACGAATTTTAGAATTATTGCATGATATCCATATGTATGAATTGCGCATACTGCGTAAATCACTAAAACAAGTAATAATAATTGAATAATAGAATCTTTATTTGAAATAATCTTACTTGCAGAACCAGCGATTAAGCTAAGTACAGCAAATGGTGTTAAATCAATAATAAAGCTTAATACTTTGTATAAGATTTCTTTTAGTGCTTCTATAAACTTAGCAAATGGCTTAACCTTATCTTCACCCTTTTCTTTAGCTACACTAACAAAGGCTAGTGCTAAAGCAATTCCAGTAATAATTATTGCTACCACATTATTGTTTGCAATATCTTCTGAGAAGTTGCTTGGGAATAAACCAAGTAGAACTTTATCAAATGATCTTGTTAATCCTTTGTAAGCACCAATTGTACTAGAAGATACTGAAGAGATTTCACTAAATATAGAACCTGCGTTTTTACCAATACCAAGAGTAACTCCCACAATAATACTTAAGATAATTGCAACAAGTGCTGAAGATAATAACCAAACTACAGACTTAAGTCCAATCTTCTTCATCTTACTGCCATCTCTTAATTGAATAAAGCTTGAGATAATAGATACCAATATAACAGGAGCAACAAGCGCAGTAATTATATTTACATAAATATCTCCCAATAAATCTACCCACTTAAGATATGTGTTATCCTCTGAGGCAAATACAACGCCTACAATTACGCCTAGCACTAAGCTTATTAATATTACTAGTGTCCAGTTGATCTTATTAGATAAATACCATAATAAGCCAAATAGTAAGAACACTACTGCTACTGCTAAAAGCGATATCCAATTAATACTTAAAAATAAATCCATACTATATCTCCAAAAAAAATCCTGCATTCTCATGCAGGACTAAATGTTATTTTCTTGTTTCTTGTTAATGCGTTAAAAGTCCTGCTACCTTTCGTAACTACACATGAATGACATATAGCACATTTCCATCATTAAATTTCTTTTCATTTTTCTACTTTCTCCTATCTCCCTAGTATGTTAGTAGGTTGATTACAACAAGATTATATTACTGTTAAAATTTCTTGTCAATTGTTTTTGTAAAAAAATTTAACAAAATATTTTTCTCTATTAAACTAATAAAATAAGCGACCTTAGTTGTTTCTAAAGCCGCTTATATTAATTACTAGTTATATCCTATTATTCGCCTTCAATATACCAATCGAATGTTATCTTCATTATATAACAATAGTTAGATGTATCTAGAATAGTTGGTTCAACTATATCTGGATGTTCATCATATATTGAAATAGAGTCCACATCAACTTCTTCTACACATGGTTCATTATTAATATCAAATGCATAATTACTTAATACATTAGAGTCTGTAATTGTAACCCAAATAGTATATTCATATTGACCTACTTCACATTGATTGCGGCCTGCATATATTTGAGCTATTGGATCCCACTCTCTTGACATATCAGTAATTAAAACTTCACCAAAATCAGTAATGTTTAATGTCGTGCCATAACCTGGTGATCTATAATCTCCATTGTATGGTACTACATCATCCATATGTCCATCTATCGTGACATAAAAATCATATCTTGTAATATACTTCTTAGTTACTTTATAATCAGTAATACTTTCCGCATGTGTACCATTAACAGCCCAGCCCATTGTTGGATATATAACAGTAACATTATTATAACCATCTGCATTAATTGGCA
>ONMY01000062.1 GCA_900318975.1 uncultured Bacillota bacterium
CAAACAAGAAACAATGAAATAGTTTTTCTTGAAAAAATTTTCAAGGAAATTAAGTTCAAGAATATAAGTTAGTAATGTCTATGCACTCATAGGCATTATTTTCTTCATAACCCGATGTACATATAAATGCAAACGAACTGATTTTTAATTCTTTAATAGCTTTAATTTGTTCTTCCTCTTGTTTCATTTCTTTTATGGTTAGAGGATTGTTTTGATAATACTTAACTTCAATTATTTTATATGTGTTATTGGCTAATTGTAATGCCACATCAAATTCTCCACTGGTTTTGTTAATAGAGTCATCGTAAGAATAGAACCCAACATTAAGAATATCTGTAATAGTGCCTTCTCTTACTAGAGAGATATAGTATTTTCTTACCATCTCTTCAAACCTATGGGAAATAAAAGTAGTTAATTTATTTGCAATGAACTGATTATAAAAAGCATTCTCCCCAAAAGTTAGAAGGAAACTCTTATTTTGGGAAATAAATGTATAGAAAAATCTAATAGCATTATCATTAATCTCATATTTAGAAGCTTTATTATTTCCTGTTTTATTAATTGGTTGCGTTTTGTTAATTAATCCCATGTTGATTAGTGTTGAGAGTTTTTTGTTCATCCCACCATTTTTTTCAACGGATAAAGAGTTCTCTATTTCAGCACAACTCTTTTTCCCATTCTTTAATATGTTACAAATCCCATTGATATTCATAGAAGAGGCAACGTCTGTAAATAAAATATAATTACAATAATTATAGACATTATTGGTATCATCTAAAAATGTCTTTTTGATGTTATCTTCAAGAGAAAGATTGGGATCTATTTCTTTATTAACAAAAGGAGAACCTCCAAATACAGAATAAAACCCGATTTTTTCATATATAGATTTATTTGGATAAAATAGTTGTGCTTCATTATATGTAAGCTCATCTAGGAACATTGTTTTGTTAAATCTTCCAAATAGAGCATTATTCTCGGTTAATAATGAAGTCATTATAGCAACATTTGAACCAGTGATAATTAATTTGTATCCAGATAAATAATTGTCAATTATTTTTTGAAATTGTGAATCAATTATTGCACTATCAGTAAATTCAGAAAGATAAGAATATTCATCAATAACAATAGGAAGAGTACATTTTGTCATTTTTAAAACGTAAAACAATTCAGTAAACGATGTTGCTGTTATGTCTGGTTCTATCAATCCTTTATTTTCAAGAACTTTTTTAAAATCATCTATATTGGTTTGAAGAGTATTCTTAGTGCATTCGAAATAAACATAGTCAATACTATTTCTATCGAATACCTCTCTTAAGAGTTCAGTTTTTCCAACTCTTCTTTTCCCATATAACAATAAACTTTTATCGTTTCTATTTGTTAAGAAATTATATAATTTTGCAAGTTCTTTTTCTCTTCCTATAAACATAATACACCTCTATATACGAATATTTTACATCACAAAATCAAGCTTGTCAATTTTCTTGAAAAATTTTTCAAGGAAAATAAATTCAAGAAAAATAAGGAGCCATATTAGTAATTTGTTTACATTTTTACTAATAAAATGTAGAATATTAAAAATCTTATTAGGAGTAAAAGTTATGTTTATTGCATTAAATGGTCAATTGGGTAGTGGTAAAACGGCACTTTGTGCATTATTCCGTGATTTAGATGGCTATGATATTTTCAGTACAGGAAAGATCCAAAGAGAATATGCAAACGAGTTAGGAATCAGTACTCTTGAGCTTAACGAAAGAAGCAAGACAGACTATTCTTATGACTATGCAATAGACAAAAAATTAATGGACTATGGTGAAGCCAACAAAGGAAAGAACATTGTTTTCGATTCTAGAATGGCATGGCATTTCTTAAAAGATGTATATAAAGTCCATCTCCTAATTAGACCAGCAACAGCAGCAGATAGAGTATTCGGAAAGAGAGAAAGCAAAGAAGAAACATACAAGAGCAGAGAAGAAGCCATGAGCGAACTTGTAAAAAGAAGAGACATGGAAAATGATAGATATAACAAGGTCTATAATGTAAATATGTATGACTTTAGAAACTATGATCTCATTTTAGATACCACAAAGC
>ONMY01000050.1 GCA_900318975.1 uncultured Bacillota bacterium
ATATAACGAACTCTTAAAAGCGATAGAAGAAAAAGATACTTTTAGAAATCTTTCAGATACCGAAAAATCAAATGTCTTATTTTATAAGGCAATCGCTCTTGAAGCTTTAGATGAAATAAATCTTGCAATAGAAGCTCTTGAATCAATTGAAGATAATATATCTAGATATAGTTTAATAAATAAATATCTTAAACTCGCTCTATTATATTTAAAAGTAAATAGATATAATGATGCAAAATCTGCCTATGATTATGCATCACTTGTAGATCATTCACACAAGAATGATATTTTCCTTCTTGTTGAATCTGATCTATTCTATCATTCAGAAAAATATACTGATGCTTTAGCATCTTTTGAATCATTCTTCCTAAAAAGCATCAATAAATATAAATATTTAGATAGATATATTCTAATTAACACCAAACTAAAAAGATATGATGAAGCATATAATTTCTATAAGAGATTTATAGATAAACCATCTCTTAGACTTTCATCACCTAATAGATATACGTTCTTAAAAGCTGTATCAAATCTATTAAAAGAGATGGGAAAAGATGATGAACTTCTTGAAATAAATGGTTCACTTGAATCTATTAAACCATCATATTTTAGAAAGGAAGAGAATGAACTCTTTAAAATCATCTCATCTTTAACATCATCTCTTTCATACCCTCTTACAAAATATGATAAATATAAAAATATCGCAAACAAATTCTTTAAGCTTTTAAATGGTATCGAAAAGAGAGAACTAATCTTTGTTGAAAGATCAAAGAATGGATATATGTATTCAATCTTTAACAATACCCAACTTAAAGAAAAAGAAATATCATATTCATATCTTAAAGAAAATAACCTCTATGATTTCTTTAATATAAATGAAGATACTGAACTCGATTATTATTATAATAATAAGCTTGAAAGAATCGATAGTAAGGTTAAAGCATATGTAATTAAATCATCGACAGTAAACTATGGATATTTTATTGTATCATTTAACCCTGCATACGATAAAATATATCTCACACTTAAAGACTGTCTTGTTGAGATGTTTGAAAAACTCTCAATAATCACTAAAGTCGGAGAAGAGAATAACGCCATCTTAGATTCTCTTTCAACTTCAGGCGTTGGATATATAAGAATTGAAAATGGTTATGTTGAATTCTTAAATAGATATTCAAAAGATATTTATGAAATAAATGATTCAATAATCAAATATGATGATTTTATTGAATTCTTTATATCACCTATCTATCCTCATGAACTAATTGAAAGACCAAAATCTATTATTCCAATTCTAATTCATGATACAAGAAAAGAAATCGAATTTAAAACATCTGTATATAATGATGTAATATATATAAGTTTAAGAGATGTAAAAGAAGAAAATGAAAGATTAGATACTCTAATTAATTTCTATAATACATCAGCACTTTCTTTTAAAAACTTAAATAACTTAAAAGAAGAAATAGAAAAGAGGACAGATAGCTTTTCATGTATGGGACTTAATATCCCAATTATTGAGGATGAAGATACTCTTTCTAAAAGAGATAGTAAACTTGAATCCCTCTATAATATCTTAATGGAAGAATCTAAGAGCTCAATTTTATATTATCTTGGTGAAAACCATTTTATGTATCTCTTATATTCAGTAGATAAAAGAACCATTGAATCCCTATATACTAGACTTCAAGAAAAAATAAAATCATTATCAAAATTCTCATATACTTTAAAAGAAAAGAAAATCACAGGCTTTGCATCTAAATCACTAAAGAATAAAACATTCACAGAGATTAAAGATATCATTGAATATGGTTTTTCATACTCATCATATAAGAATGAATTCATCATATTAGATAATGAAGAGAAGAAAGATTATGCCTTATATAAGACATATGTATACGATATTGAAAAAAGACTCAAATCGAATTCATTCGATATTGAATACTATCCAATAATAGATGAATCAAATAACAGTATTCATTATTTCTTCCCAAAGCTTAAAATGCCATATGATATCCCATTTAGTGTATTTGAAAGGATACTTAGAAGGTCTGATTTAGAATCAAGAGCGGATAATAACTTAATTGAAAAACTATTTAGCGACGCTAAAGAGTTTAATGAAAATTTAAGATTCATTGTCCCCGTTCATAAAGAAAGCATCACAAATCCAAATTTCATTAAAAAATTCCAAGCTCTCTATAAAGAATATCCAATGAGAAATAGAATCATATTCTATACAGAATCTAAAAAGAATCATGATTATCTAAAAGGTATCGCATCAATCACTAATCTTAAGATTAAGCTTGCGACAACCTTTGAATCCCTTACAGATCTTAAGAGCTATGATGAATATGATATAATATTTATATCAAATTCTGAAAATGATAAATTTATAGAATATGTTTCATTAGGTTTAATGAACTATAAGAATAAAGAAATAATAATTACCGATGGTAATCATATAGAAAACACTTTATCTTTTAGAAACACCTATAAAGTCTATACTAAAGAGAAGATGAAGAGTTTATAAAAGGAGGATTAATATTTTTATGTTAAGTGAAAAAGAAAAAGAGAAAAGAAGATTACAATATAAATGGGTTGCAGCTATTCCAATGATTTGCGTAATTATCTATTTTGTACTCGCATACATCTTAGATACATTTGTAGAATCAGTAGAACACCCATATCTAATTTCTCTACTAGTATTCCTAGTAATTCCATTTGAATATGTTATAGTTGGACTTAAAAAATTCACTATATCATATCCAGTATTCATCGCATTATTCTATGTAGTTTTATGTATAATACTACAAACTTCTGGAATATCGCTTTGGCATCCTCTTTGGGTAGTATTCTTAACAATCCCAATTTACTATATCTTTAAGAGCAAAAACACTCCTGAAGGATATGTAGATGAGGCAAGAGATAAAATTAAAGATAATCTAAACGAATACGGATGCGATTTCGATAGCGAAGATGACAATAAATAAATTAGTATTATAAACAAAAAGGCACCTAAACGAGGTGCTTTTTCATAATAAATTACACACTTTAAAATGCAATTAAAATGCAAATAACTTGACAATAGCATTTTAATTACTGTATAATATAGACAAGAATGGGAGGATATAATGAATAATATTACAAGTGTAAGTTTCCGCATTGATACAAATTTAAAAAAACAAGCAGATACTTTATTCGATAATTTAGGTTTGAATATGACTACAGCTTTCAATATGTTTTTACGTCAATCTGTAAGAGAAGGAAGAATTCCTTTTGAAGTCACTCTTGATGTTCCTAATAGTGAAACTATAGCAGCAATGCTCGAAGCAATACAATTAGAAAATGATGGTAATAAAAAGACTTATACAGTAGAAGAAGCATTGAAGTAATTAAATTGCTTGCATCAGGTTCTGTGCTTCCAGAAAAGTATAAAGACCATAATTTAACAGGAAACTGGAGAGACTTTAGAGAGTGCCATATACTCCCAAATTGGCTATTAATATATAAAATTTCTAACAACAATCTAATTCTTACACTAACAAGAACAGGATCACATAGCGATTTATTCAAATAACTTCAAATCCTATGTGATTTTTTTATTATTTTGTCTTACCCTTAATTTGAGCTGCGCTACACATTGTAACGAATCTAATAGGGAAGAATCTTGGTACAAAACATGTGACTTTATTCTTAAAGCCAATAATTTTTCTAACCTTTCCCTTCATCATCATCTTATAACCATATTCTGCAACTCTTTCTACCTTCATTGGTTTAATCTTACTAAAGGTATAATCGTTATGCGCAACATTTACAAAATTAGATTCAAATGGGCCTGGATTATATGTAAATAGGTGAACATTTGTCTTTCTAAGCTCATATGAAACTGCCTCACCAAAATTCACAAGATAAGCTTTTGATGCATGATATGTAGACATATATGGGCCTGGTACATAACCAGCAATAGAACCAATGTTTATAATATGACCTTCATTATTTTTAAGCATATCATCTAAATACACTCTTGTAAGGTATACGACAGAATTGATATTTAGGTTATTAATTCTAACCTGTTTATCTGGATCCATCTCAATAAAATCACATCTATCTCCAGTACCAGCATTATTAACAAGATTATTAACAAAATATCCTTTACTGTCAGTATATTCTTTAATATTTTTGTATTCACTTGGATTAGATAAATCACAAACGAATGTATCTATCACCATATTCTCATTAATATCTTTTAATTCATCTTTAGCTTTTTCAAGTCTTTCTTTATTTGAACCAACTAATAAGCAATTATTATTATCTTTTAAGAATAATCTTGCGAACTCCTTTCCAAGTCCACCAGATCCTCCAGTAATAAGTGTCATTTTCATATAGACTTCCTCCTATAACACAAGTGTTATTATACCATAATGATGTAATAATATTGCAAAACAAAGCAAAATTAAAGTATTTGCTCATTTTCACATACCATAAGTATGTAAAAATGCTATAATAATTTGGATATATAAATTATTAGTAAAATATAAAGAGGTGAATTTTTATGTCAACAAAAGCATTTTACAAAACTGAAGAAATCGGAAAAGGAAAAGTTGGTTTTTCTAAAACTAGGTCAATCATTGAAGCTGCATTCTATGGAAATAATGTAGTGGAGATTAAATCACTTAAAGAAGCATATGAACTTGCGAAGAATAGTCCTGGTACAGTAGTTACTGATATGCCTATTTATAAACCTGAACACTTAGGTTTAGATAAAGATAGTAAAGTTTTACTATTTAATGATGGCTCAATCACAGGAAGATACGCAGCCGCAAGAAGAATTCAAGGTGAACCTAATGTTGATAATGATAAATTAGATAAAATCTTAATGGATGCCATTTATGATACTAGATATAAAAAGATGTATCATGCAACTGCATACATTGGACTTGATCCTGAATTTATCGTTAAAGCTCATCTCTTAATCCCAGAAGGAGAAGAAAATCTACTTTATAACTGGCTTATAAACTTCCAATTCCCTACAGATTATTATAATGAGATGTATAAGAACTCTCTTCCAGTTGGTGGTGGAAATGAACCAGATATCTATATCTTTAGTGACCCACAGTGGGTTGGCGCACCAGGAAGTGATGTTTGTGATCCTAAGTGCCTCTGTTATTTTTCAACTGAGACAAACTGCGCTGCAATTCTCGGTATGAGATATTTCGGTGAACATAAAAAAGGAACTCTTACAATCGCCTGGGCAATCGCGAATAGAAATGGTTATGCATCTTGTCATGGTGGACAAAAAGAATATACACTTAAAGATGGAACTAAATTTGTTGCAAGTGTGTATGGCCTATCTGGTTCTGGTAAATCTACAATCACTCATGCAAAACATGATGGTAAATATGGTGTAAAGGTACTTCATGATGATGCATTCATCATAAACAGTGATACATGTGCATCAATCGCACTTGAACCAACATATTTCGATAAGACTGCAGATTATCCAACAGGATGTGCTGATAATAAATTCCTCTTAACTGCTCAAAACTGTAGTGCAACTAAAGATAGTGATGGAAAGATTGTCCTCGTTACTGAAGATATAAGAAACGGAAATGGACGTGCTATTAAATCTAAACTTTGGAGTCCAAATAGAGTTGATAAAATCGATTCACCAGTTAACGCAATTTTCTGGATTATGAAAGACCCAACTCTTCCACCAATCGTAAGACTAAAAGGTGCATCACTCGCATCTGTAATGGGCGCAACTCTTGCGACTAAACGTTCAAGCGCTGAGCGCTTAGCGGCTGGTGTTGATCCAAATGCACTAGTAGTTGAACCATACGCTAACCCATTTAGAACATATCCACTAGTAAACGACTATCTAAAATTCAAAAAGTTAGTTGAAGAAAAGAATGTAGCTTGCTACATCATTAATACTGGTGAATTCATGGGTAAAAAGGTTAAAAAGGAAGATACTCTTGGTGTAATTGAGGCAGTAGTAGAAAATAGAGCTACCTTCAAACCATGGGGACCATTTTCTGATATTGAAATCTTTGAGTGGGAAGGATTCATTCCAAACTTAAAAGACCCAGAATATATTAAAGAACTCAAGGCAAGAATGCAAGATAGAGTTAATTTTGTTAAATCTAGAGAAACATTTAAAGGTGGTTTTGATAAACTCCCAAGCGATGCTTTAGATGCAATTGAAAAAGTAGTTAAAGAAGCGAATTCATTAAAATAATTATTAAAAGGTGTTATTATGGGCGTAAAAATTGTTGAAACGTCATTAAGAGATGGACATCAATCCCTCTTCGCAACACGTATGACAACTTCTGAGGTAGTATCACTTGCTAAAATCTTAGATGATGCAGGTTACTATGCTATGGAAGTCTGGGGTGGAGCTACATTTGATGCTTGTATGAGATTCTTAAATGAAGATCCATGGGAAAGACTAAGAGAAGTAAAAAAAGTATGTAAGAAAACTAAACTTCAAATGTTATTCCGTGGCCAAAATATCCTTGGATATCGCCATTATTCAGATGATGTTGTCGATATGTTTTGTAAGAAGAGTATTGAAAATGGAATTGATATCATAAGAGTATTTGATGCACTAAATGATCTTAGAAACTTAAGACAAGCTGTTGAATCTACCAAGAAATATGGCGGAGAGTGCCAGATTGCTCTTTCATATACTACATCTCCTGTCCATACAATTGAATATTATACTAATCTTGCAAAAGAAGTAGAAAAACTCGGTGCTGATTCTATATGCATTAAAGATATGGCAGGAGTACTTCTTCCAAATGATGCTAAAGAATTAATCACAGCGATAAAAAAGAATACGAAACTCATGGTAGAACTCCATTCACATTCAACCGCTGGTGTGTGTGAACTCACGTATATGGCTGCGATTAACGCTGGATGCGATATAATCGATACTTGCTTGTCCCCTCTTTCTGGTGGTACTGCACAGCCATCGACTCAAGCATTTAATACAGTATTAAAGAATACTAAATATGATCCAATGTTAAATGAAGATGCACTGCACCTTGCTGAGCCTCTAATGGAAAAGGTAAAAGCTAAATATTTAGAAAATGGACTATTAAATCCTAAAGCATTATCAGTAAACCCAAATATCCTAAAGTATCAAGTTCCAGGCGGTATGCTTTCAAACCTTATGAACCAACTAAAAGCGCAAAATGCTATGGATAGATATGATGATGTATTAAAAGAAATCCCAAACGTTAGACGTGATATGGGATATCCACCACTTGTAACCCCACTTTCACAAATGGTTGGCACACAATCAGTACTAAATGTGCTAATGGGTGAAAGATATAAGATGGTTGTTAATGAAATAAAAGATTATCTTCATGGAAAATATGGTAAATTCCCTGCTGAAGTTAATAAAGATATCTTAAAAAAGATTATTGGAGATGATGAAATCATCACCTGTAGACCTGCAGATCTATTAAAACCTGAATTTGAATCTTTAAAAGAAAAATATAAAGATATCGCAAGATCTGATGAAGATGTATTATCACTCGCTCTATTTGAATCAGTCGCAATTGATTTCTTAAAGAAAAAATATGATGAAGAAGATGAAAAGGAAGAACCAGAAAGTGAAGTTATTTCCTTTAATCTTTATATGTAGGAGAAGCTATGTTGTACGCAATCTTAGATGGAAGTGAAACTGGAAACTTTTCTGATGGTGCACTTGTTACACTAATCTCAATATTAATGGTATTTGTAATTCTCTTAATCATTATCGGTATTACAACTCTCATCTTTAAACTCATTGGACTTTTTGAAATGAAAGAAGAAATCGATGAATTTAAAAAACATGGTACTGTACCTGAAAGTTTGATTGGACAGACAGATACTCTTAAGAATACAAAAATCTTAGATGATGATATGATGGTCGCAGTCCTCATCGCATCAATCGATTATCAAGAAGAAATCAAAAAAGACGTTAAACTCGTAAGTGTAAAGGAGTTATAGGATATGAAAATCTATAAAGTAAAAGTTAATGGTAAATTATACGAAGTAGAACTTGAAGCTGTAAGCGAGACTACTGAATCAATAAAAGAAGATACTAAAAAAGAAGAGCCTGAATCTAGGGAATTAAACAAGATTCTAGCTCCAATTGCTGGTAAAGTAGTTGATGTGAAAGTAGAAGTTGGCGATAAGGTATCAAAAGGACAAGTTGTAGTTATCATTGAAGCTATGAAACTTGAAAATGAAGTAGTATCACCATTTGATGGTACAGTAAAAGAGGTAAAAGTTACTAAGTCTAGTCAAGTAAACAGTAAGGACGTATTAGTAATTTTAGGTTAATTAAAATGGCTAAGGTTATCGAACTTATCAGTTCTTTTTTAGAATCAACAGGAATAGCCGCTTTCTTTGAAAGTGGTGGATGGATGAATCTAATAATGATTTTTATTGGATTTGTTTTTATGTTCCTCGCAATCAAAAAAGGATTTGAGCCATATCTCTTAATTCCAATTTCATTTGGAATCATACTATCTAATCTTCCTGGTGTGGAAGTATTTAGTAAAGTTGGAATAGATGCACTTGGAAATATTGTCACAGATTCACATGGTGCACTCCTTGATGGACATAATCTATCAGAAATTGTAGATTATAAATATTCAGGTCTTCTTGGATATCTCTATTATGGTGTAAAATATGAAATCTATCCATGCCTCATATTCCTTGGAATTGGTGCAACGACAGACTTCGGTCCACTAATTGCGAATAAAAAGACAATGGTACTTGGTGCTGCAGCACAAATAGGTATCTTTGTTGCATTCTTCGGAGCGCTCATTCTTGGATTTAATTTCTATGAAGCTGGATCAATTGGTATAATTGGTGGTGCTGATGGCCCTACTGCAATCCTAGTTTCTAGTAAGTTCCTCTCTAAATCTGGTGGTGCATCGATGAACTATCAAGCTCCAATCGCTCTTGCAGCTTATTCATATATGGCACTTGTACCTGTAATATTCCCTTGGATTATAAGACTTATGACAACTAAAAAAGAACGTTTAATCCATATGGAACAATTAAGAGATGTATCTAAAAAAGAAAAGATATTATTCCCAATCATTGTAACACTTGTTGTATGTTTACTAGTTCCACAGGCAACTCCACTTATTGGATGCCTTATGCTTGGAAACTTAATAAAAGAAACTGGAATTGTTCCAAATTTAGTACACGTTGTATCTAATGCACTTCTCTACATTTGTACAATTGGTCTTGGTCTTTCGGTTGGCGCAACCGCCTACGGCCCTGGCTTCTTAACACTTGAAACATTACTCATTTTCGCTCTTGGTATTTTCGCATTTGTGATTGCCGCAGTCTTTGGTCTTTTAGGTGGTAAACTCATGTGTGTACTAAC
Organism: uncultured Bacillota bacterium; assembly: GCA_900318975.1. Taxonomy (GTDB): domain Bacteria; phylum Bacillota_I; class Bacilli_A; order Izemoplasmatales; family UBA1188; genus UBA1188. The sequence goes on from ONMY01000050.1 coordinate 9,395, forward strand.
ACACGGAAAAGTAAACCCAATGATTGGTGCTGCAGGGGTATCCGCAGTTCCAATGGCCGCAAGAGTTGTTCAAAAAGAAGGACAAAAAGAAGATCCATCAAACTTCCTCCTAATGCACGCAATGGGTCCTAATGTTGCAGGCGTAATTGGTAGTGCAATCGCAGCCGGTATTTTAATGTCAATATTCCTATAAGATGATAAAACTTATGAACACTATAGATTTCGATTCTATCGATTCAACATCTACATACATTAAAAATAATTATAAAACCCTAAAAGACTTCACATTCGTTAGTGCATCTTACCAAGAATCTGGAAGAGGCAGAATGGGAAGATGTTGGGAAAGCAGTAAAGGTGAGAACTTATTATTCTCACTTTTATTAAAAGATGAAGAATTAATAAATAAATATTCATGTGTTTCTATTCTATCTGGGACTGTAATATTATCAGTATTAAAAGATATCTATAAGATAGATAATGTTTCTATCAAATGGCCTAATGATGTATATATTAACGATAAGAAAGTATGTGGAATCCTACTTGAAGGTGTATCAGTATCTAAAAAAATAGAATGTATAATAGTAGGTATTGGAATAAATGTAAATCAAAAAGAATTTTTAAATAGTAATGCTACATCCATCTCTTTAGAACTTAAAAAAGATATAGACCTTAATAAATTCAAATTAGAAATATATGAAAATCTACTTCAAGAACTTGAAAAACTAAAAAATAATAATTCAAATTATCTATCGATCATAAGAGAAAATAATTACCTAAAGGAAAAAGAAGTATACGCAAATATTAATGGAGAGAGA
>ONMY01000063.1 GCA_900318975.1 uncultured Bacillota bacterium
ATGGGATGGTAGATTACTATACCTATAATAAATCACATGAAGTAGCTGGTATGTATTTTTATTTGAATTATCCTGATAAAGATATTGTTTTTAGGGTTCACTCTGATTCAAGCGACTTTATTTCTCCTCCAAATGAGTTTGGAGAACGAGCATCTAATTATATAGAAATAACCCCAGATCCAAACGGGTTTCTTTTCTATGCTGATGAAGATACATCTAAGTTGGAAGATGCTGTTGTTTCGTGGTGCTGGGCTATGAATACTATACCTAAAGACTATTACTTTATGGATGTAATCATAATGAAAGATGACAATATTTTAGGATTTGTAGTATTGAAGATGATTGATAAACTTGTAGAACTTCCTGTTGGTTTGTATAATGCAACCACTTTAAAATCTGTAGTTCTACCTAAAATTGGTGATGAATACCAAAATGTAACACTTGAACAAGTTCAACTTGCAATTAATGAAGTGATTCTTCTAAATACTCCAGTTGAAGAAGAATAGATTTATTAATCTATAATATGTATGAATAAAGCCTCTTTCTATGGTATAATGAAACTGAAGAAAGAGGTTTTTATTATATATGAACGTTTTTGATTTTATTACGCTCAAAAGTGATACTTCGTACATTGAATATGATTCTACAGTAAGACAAGTCCTTGAAAAAATGGATATTTATAAGCTTACCAATATTCCAGTAATAGATAAAGATGGTAAGTATATCGATAGCATTTCTGAAGGTGATGTCTTAAGGTTTATGAAGAATGAAGCTAATTTCAATAAAAGACTTACGGAAAAAACTCCAATATCCAAAGTCTCAAGATATAGACCTTATAAAGCAATTGATATAAGAAGTTCATTTGAAGAACTATTTAATCTTTCTCTTGAACAAAATTTCATTCCTATTGTTGATGATTTTGGCACTTATATTGGAATCGTTAAAAGAAAAGATATCATTAAATCACTAAGTAAATATATAAGTGATGTTCAAGAATAAATGATTCATGAAAATTTCATGAATGGAAGATAATTTATCTTGAAAATTATCTTTAACAAGACTATCATATTATTGGTAATCGACAAAGTCGAAACATAAATATTTAAAAGGGAGAAAAAAATGAAAAGATTAATCGCTTTATTACTCGCTGTTATATGTGCAGTAGTACTTGTAGCTTGCGGACAAAGACAATCTACATTCGAAATCGCATTCGTAACAGACATTGGACAACTCATGGACAAGTCTTTCAACCAAGGTACTTGGGAAGGTGTTGAAAAATACGCTAAAGACAATAAGAAGAGTTACAAATATTATCAACCAGCTAATGGATCTGACGCTACAGATGACGACAGATATGACGCTATGAAAGCTGCAATTGATAATGGTGCTAAAGTTGTAGTATGTGCTGGATTTATGCAACAAACTGCTTTAACTAAAATTGCTCATGAAAATAAAAATGTATCATTCATCTTCATCGATGGATATCCACTAAATTGGACTTATACAGTAAAAGAAGACGGCAAAGATGTTGAAAAATCTGAATTATTAACAAACGTTGCTGGTATCGCATTCATGGAAGAACAATCTGGATATCTCGCAGGTTATGCTTGCGTTAAAGAAGGATACACTAAACTCGGTTTCTCAGGTGGTGGAGGCGGAACTAACCCTGCTTGCCAAAGATTCGGCTATGGTTTCATCCAAGGTGCTAATGCTGCTGCAAAAGAAGATTCTAAACAAGTTACTATGAAATACAGCTGGAAATATGGTGAATCATTCGGTGCTTCTGCAGATCTTCAAACTATGCTTGAAGGTTGGTATTCAACTGGTACTGAAGTAGTATTCTCATGCGGTGGTTCTATGTGCAACTCAGCATTCGCTGCTGCTAAAGCTAATAATGGTAAAGTTGTAGGTGTAGACGTTGACCAATCAGGCGATTCTACTACAGTTATCACATCAGCTACTAAAGGTCTTCAAAGTGGTACTATGTGGGCTCTTGCTAAATTCTATGCAGGCAAGTTCTCAGAAATCGGTGGTAAAGGTACTTCTCTAGGTGCTGCTGATGATGCAGTATGCTTACCAGAAGCAACTTGGTCACTCCAAAAATTCACAGTAGATCAATACAAAGCATTATTCGCTAAAGTTAAAGCTGGAACTATCACTATTGATAACAATCCAGAAGGTGCTGAAACTAAGACTTATTCAAACGTTACAGTAGATTTCGTTAGATAGTTTTATTAAAAGCCAAATAATAGAAGAATGTGGTTACTTTTTGTAACCACATTTTTTTGACTAACTATCATTATTTACTGTATAATATAGATAATAAGGGATTGAATTGAACTCATGGAGGATTATATGGATAACTATATAATTGAAATGCTCAATATTACAAAAGTATTCCCAGGCATTATCGCAAATGACAATATTACTATCCAACTTAAAAAAGGTGAAATACACGCTCTTTTAGGTGAAAATGGTGCTGGTAAATCAACGCTCATGAGCGTTCTTTTTGGTATGTATAAACCAGAAGCTGGTATCATCAAGAAAAACGGAGAAGTAGTTGAAATAAACGACCCAAACGATGCGACAGCGCTTGGAATAGGAATGGTGCATCAACACTTCAAACTCGTCGAAGTGTTTACAGTTCTCGACAACATCATTCTTGGCGCAGAAACCACAGATAAACTTGGTTTCTTAAAAAAGAAAGAGGCAAGAGAAAAAGTAGAAAGACTTTCAAAAGAATACAATCTTCAAGTTGATTTAGATGCCAAGGTCCAAGATATTTCTGTCGGTATGCAACAAAGAGTTGAAATCTTAAAGATGCTTTATAGAGATAATGAAGTATTAATTTTTGATGAACCTACTGCCGTTTTAACACCACAAGAAATAGAAGAACTTCTTTTAATAATGAAGAATATGGCTAAAAGCGGTAAATCAATTCTATTCATTACCCATAAACTAAATGAAATTAAAGCTGTATCAGATAGATGTTCAGTTTTAAGAAAAGGAAAATATATTGGTACAGTAAACACAAGCGATACTACAATCGAAGAATTATCGGAAATGATGGTTGGAAGAAAAGTCGATTTTAATGTATTTAAAGCTCCATCAGAACCAAAAGAAGAAATTCTTAGAGTTGAAAACGTTTCCCTTAAATCAAAGATTAAAAAAGGAAACGTTGTAAACAATGTTTCATTTAATGTTAGAAGAGGTGAAATTGTTTGTGTTGCCGGAATTGAAGGAAACGGTCAGACAGATTTAGTATACGGAATAACTGGTCTTGAAAAAGTAACATCAGGTAATATTTTCCTTAAAGGGAAAGACATAACCCATTCTTCTATTAAAGAAAGAAACACAAATGGATTCAGTCATATTCCTGAAGATAGACATAAATATGGATTAATCCTTGATTTCACTTTAGAAAATAATTTGGTTCTTCAAAGGTATGAAGAACCAGAATTTCAAAGCCATGGTTTTATTAAACCAAAGGCTGTAAGAGAGTACTCTGACAAACTAATAGAAGAATATGATGTTAGAAGTGGACAAGGATCAGTTACTATCGCAAGAAGCATGTCTGGTGGTAACCAACAAAAAGCGATAATCGCAAGAGAAATGGATAGAAATCATGACCTTTTAATCGCAGTCCAACCAACAAGAGGACTTGATGTTGGGGCAATCGAGACAATCCATAAAAGAATTGTTAAAGAAAGAGATGAAGGTAAAGCAGTACTTCTAATATCTCTTGAACTCGATGAAGTAATGAGCTTATCTGATAGAATCCTTGTAATGTATGAAGGTGAAATCGTTGGTGAATTTGATCCAAAGACTACTACAGTACAAGAACTAGGTCTTTATATGGCTGGTGCAAAACGCATGGAAGGAGGATCTAAATAATATGACATTCATATTTTTGTTTCTTATCCTCGCAGTTATAATTGGTGGTTTTAGTGTATACGCTATCTTAACAACCAAAAAAGCTAAAGCTAATGGATATGAAACTTGGCTTATGAAATTCTATGCCAAGGATTCAGTTAAGACAATTATATCATCTGTTACAGCTATCCTTCTTGGACTCCTCGTTGGATGTTTATTCTTAATTATGTTTGTTGGCTCAGAGATGAGCGGAAGATCAATAAGTGGATTTGATTTAGTTGATGCACTTCAACTCATTTTCTTTGGTGGATTCAATACTGGTAGAAATGAAGCAGGTTCCCTAATATATGGTTGGAATGGTGTAAGCCTTGGAAATATGTTATTTAGGGCAACTCCACTCATTCTAACTGGTCTATCAGTTGGTGTTGCCTATAAGACAGG
>ONMY01000227.1 GCA_900318975.1 uncultured Bacillota bacterium
AGTAACAATCGTTTAAAGAATATTTACAAACTTTTCGGCGTTTTATACATAATTCACATAGAAATTGATTAAATCCCACATATTTAATGTACAATTTGACAACATTTTTGTCATTCACTCAAAATAAATGTCGTTCACACAATTTTTGTATCATTTATTTTGTTTTTGTATTATAATGAATCAGTAAGTTACTTAATGACTATATTATTATTGGAGGTTGAACATGATAGTATATAGTATTCCAGATTGGTTAAAAAGCCGCGGTTGGTATTAAAAATCACCCATAACAAATCTAACCTACCTTAAGCAAGGAAGAGAAATACCAGATAGATTATCTATTTGGTATTTCTTTTTGCTATAAGAGCTTTCATATATCTCGAATTCTTTCCCTCAACTGAAACAGTTGTATTTAAACCGTTTGTTTCCAATACGGATATAATCCTTCGACCAATCAAATATTCCATCTAGTTTCTGATATTCGTCCTTTGTAAGAAGAATTTTGATTTCTTTTTCTTCATTCATATCACACATCCCTGTTTCACTTGCATCCATAAACTTTAATACTAAATCAAACAACACTTGAAAGACTCAATCAATTTAGAAAGATACAGCTTTTCTTGTTCTTCCATTAATTTTATACAACTTATCATTTCACCAATAATAATTAACTTATATACAAAACACAATTCTAATTGAGTGAACAACACATTCTTTGAGTAAACGACATTTTTAATCTCATTAATATTCATCAAGAATCCCCTTATATCAAATGCATATTCAAATTTTTTATACAAAAAAACGCTTTTATTTGCGTAATCCCACATAATCTTACCCAGTATGAAAATGTCGTTCACTCAAAAATCATGTCGTTCACTCAAACACAGTATCCATTTTTTTAAATAACAATTAAAATATCACCATTAGTTGTTTTAGTTCTGTATCAATGAGTGAAGGTTTTTCATTATATTTTTAGTATCACCTAACAATAATGAAAAAAGATACAGCTAAAACTTCCCATAACAATCTAACCTACCTTAAGCAAGGAAAAGAACGCCCAAATAGTTCATTCACTATTTGGGCGTTCTTTTCACACACATATAATTATATATTTTATTTATTCATACCACTGTGCTTGTGTCTTATACATTTTTGCATACAAGCCATCCAGATCAAGCAATTCTTTATGGGTTCCGTCTTCAACTATATGCTTATTATCCAGCACAATTATTCTATCGCAGAATTTGCAGGATGACAGTCTATGTGATATATAGAATGAAGTTTTGCCTGATATTAATTCATTAAATCGATTATATATTTCATACTCTGCAACCGGATCAAGAGCCGCTGTTGGTTCATCTAGTATTACAAGCTGTGAATCTCTATGAAGAGCTCTGGCTATTGCTATCTTTTGAGCAATTCCTCCGGAAGGATCCACTCCATTATTGTCAAATTCTTTTCCAATCAGAGTATCACCATTGCTCTGCTGCTTATTTACCCATTCTTCAATACCGCTAAGTTTATATATATTCTTTTCATCAACTTCTTTTTCTACATCACCAAAAGATATGTTCTGATCAATTGAGAATCCGAATAGTTTGAAATCCTGAAATACTACTGAAAGATTTTTTACGAAACTCTCTCTGTCGTAATCATAAATGCTTTTTCCATTTATCTTTATATCACCTTCATCAACAGTATAAAGACGACATATCAGTTTAACGATTGTAGATTTTCCTGCACCATTAAGGCCAACAATAGATACACTTTCTCCCTTTCCCACTTTAAATGAAACATTCTCTAATATCTTATTATCAGTTCCAGGATAGGTGAACGAAACATTGTCGAATTCAATACTTTCAAAATCAAAATCTGCAAGGTCTTTTTCTGTATCCTTATCAACATCCTCGTACTGCATATATTCTACAAATGCACTCATAAAGTTACATTTAAGTCCGAAGTCCTGTACATTTCGAATGATGTTGATCAGACATTGATTTGTAAATACATCAAGAGCAGAAATACATACAACAAAATCCGCTACAGTTATCTTTCCCTGAATTGCCATAAGACCGAGCCAGCAGTAAGAAACTCCACTACTAATAGCTGATATGATAGCGCCTAAGATTCCCCAGGCTGTTTGTTTTCTTGCGCATGAGTTGTCTATCTTATTCAACGTATCTGCATTATCCTTTGCCTTCTTACAAAGTACATCTGCAGCATCATATAGTCTAATTTCTTTAGCATATTTACGTTCTGTAACCTTCTGGTATATATAATAATAAAACTTATTAATAGCCGGAGTAATTTTAAAAACCTCCTGCTGAGCCTGATTGCATTTGGCAGTTACGATGGCATTAACAACAACCGCAATTATCGCAAATACAATCAACCAGATTGAAACTTTAAAAACAATATATACAACACCTAATAATGTAATTATAGATGCTACTATAGCGACTATGCAGTCCATCAGTCCTCTTATTCCACCGGAATACCAGCTCAGACCTCTCTCTGCTTTTTTCTCTGCTTCTATTACTTCAGCCTTCTCAGTATTCTCATACTTCATACCCATAGTTTTCTCAGAAATCAGCATGTCAAAGCTTCTAGAAAACCAATCTTCAAGTTTTGTACGTTGCTCCACTACAAGCTTTGTTCCCATTGCAAAGATGAAATTACCAACTATAAGAATACTCACATAAAGTGCCATCTTAGACACCTCACGTTTTCCCATTAATTCATTAATAATA
>ONMY01000049.1 GCA_900318975.1 uncultured Bacillota bacterium
ATTCATTATTCTTATTATAAGTAATAACTTTATTTGTCTCTTCATATTTTGCATATAAAGTTACTACTCCATTATCTACTTGAGTTAGGTTCTTAACTACTTGAAGATTAGTATATACAACATCACCATCAGAAGTTAATGACCATCCAACGAAATTATGATGATTAAGTGCGAATGCATTTCCTATTAGGGCTTTTTCTTCATCATAATTAAATGATAATTCAGCCATTTCACCTGTTGCGGATTCATTGTTTTTATTGAATACTACTTTATAAGTATTAGCTTTCCAGCTAGCTTTATAGTTTTTACCACCTTCCATCATAGTTGTTGGGAAGGAATCAATAAGAGTATTACCATCTAACCATCCGATAAATGAATAACCAGTCTTAGTTGGATCAGCTGGTTTTGTGATTTCACCACCAATTACTTGAGTAATTGAATCAACTGGTGTACCACCATCAGTATTGAAACTGATTGTATATCCATTAAACCATACAGCATAAAGAGTAATTACTAATTCATCATTTGAAATTCTGATATTTGAAAGTTCAGCTTCATCACGGTATATTACTGAACCAGTTTTTGTAACTGCCCAGCCCTGGAAGAACATACCTTCATTTATGAGTGTGCTCTTTGTAAGTTTTTCTGTTGTTGGAGGGTAAGTGAATGTTAAATCAGCTATTGAACCAGTTGCAGTATCACTATTCTTATCGAATTTGATAGTATAAGTGAGTGCAGTCCATTTTGCATATAAAGTATGATTTTCTTCAGTATTTACTACTGTATTACCATCTACTTTATTAACAAGACCTTCTTCTTTATAGAAACCATCAAAACTATAACCTAATCTTGTTGGAGTTGGAAGATTTTGATATTTATCATTAAATCTCACCTTTACTGATTGAATTGGATCAACACCTTGGCCAAGATTAAATGATACAGTAACTTCTTTTGCTTCATAGATTGCATAGAGTGTTATTTCTCCAATTCTTCCTTCTACTAATGCTTCATTTAGATATGATGTACCAGTACCATCGGCTTTAGTATTCCATTCTTTAAATGAATAACCATAAAGAGCAAAAGCATTTGTTGGGAGTTCCTTTGTTTCAGTGTATTTGATTGTTAAAGGATTAACTGTACCAGTTGCATTAGTATTATTCTTATCGAATGTAATAGTGTAAGATTGTTCTTTATAGATAGCATATAGTGTTACTTCACCGCTTAGAGCAAGATTCTTAACTCTCTCATTATCTGAATACTCGGCTTCACTATCATTTTTATCTTTTGACCATCCGATAAAATCATAACCTGTTTTAGTGAAAGTATTTGTTGGGAGTGTTTGTTCAGTGTCGTATGTTAAATTGATAGCGCTTAAGTTTCCTGTACCACCATTTGAATCAAATTTTAATGTGTAGGTATTTGCTTCATAGATTGCATAGATTTCTGCTTCACCTCTTGCATCTTCTGTGAGGTTTCTAATAGAATCTCCTACATTATATGATTCTCCACTACCATCTTGCTTAGTATTCCATTCTTTGAATGAATAACCAGCCTTTGTGTATGTGCATTCATCAAGAATGATATCGGTATCATAAGTAGCGTTTACTGTCTTATTAGTACCTGAACCACCATTTCTATTATAAGTTAGAGTATATGTGTGTGGAGTAAACTTAGCATATACACTAATGCTAGTTGTTAGACCTTGTGTGCTTGTTATTACTGTTGTATATGCTTGATCCTTAAACCATCCAGCAAAATCATAACCTGGTTTTGTTGAAGTTTCAGTGAATTGGATTGCGCTTCTTCCTTCAACGAAAGCTAGGCTTGAAACAGCTGATCCTGTAGTTACAAATGTAACTTCACAGCTTCTAAGCCATTTTGCATAGATAGTTGTATCAGCTTTAATTTCTTGGTAGAAATCGAAGGCTTTTTTGTATTCAGAATCACTATACCAACCATCAAAATAGAAACCTGTCTTTGTTGGATTTGTAAGAGGTTCTGTTGCAATCTTTCCATCTTCAACTCTTTGTGAATCGATTGTAGTACCTTCAAGGGTATCAAATGATACTGTATGTATCTTTGCCCATTTCGCATAGACTGTAATATTATTCTCTGCTTCAAGGGTTCTAACATATTCATTAAATCCCTTATCTAAATACCAACCCTTAAATACATATCCATCGACAACCATTCTATCTGTATATGTACTTAAATCTAGACTCTCATCTTTTTTAATAGTGATTGGTTCTAGAGTGATTGAACTTTGATTTGTTTCAAAACTTATGCTTACTTCCTTCCCTTTACAAGATGCAAGTGTAAATACAAGAACTATTGTAAGCAAAATTGCGATTAATCTTTTCATTTTAAATCTCCTTTCTAATCAACGACAACTTCATTTACGTAGATGTATGAAATCGTGATTGAATCTGTATATGAGCCATCAACGGTCATGATTGTTATAATCGTTGACATGGACTTACTAATGTCTTGAGGAAATCTTACGAGTCCCTCATTTGATACCGAAATACTCGGATTGTTTGAATAGAATGTAACGTTTTTGTTTGTTGCAGTGGACGCACCATTCTCATCAAGTGGATGAATCTTCCATTTGATTTGATATGTTCTATCCTCGTTTTTGAGTTTTACAACTCTATTTATATTATCTCCTTCACCGACCTCTTCAAGATCACTCTTATCAATCTCAACACCAGTGACTTTGATTGTAATAAATGTTTGTGATACTTCTGGTGCTAGTATTCCAAGGACAAAGATTGAAACGAGTGTGAGAGCGGTTACTACTATTAGAATAATCTTTCTTGTCATAATCCTCCTTATACTTCAATATCATCGAAGAATGCATAGAGTTTTCTTTTAAACGACATCACTCTAAAGAGTGTATAAATTATCGCAAATGGAATGATGGCAAAGAATGCATTGATTCCTACTAAAAGTTTAAGAATCAGGAAGATAATTGTATA
>ONMY01000283.1 GCA_900318975.1 uncultured Bacillota bacterium
AAGTTGAAGACGTATTTAAGATCCCAGTAATGGAACTAGATATGATGAAATCTATGGGTCTTTATAAGATTCTTGATAGTAGTGTTGATGATGCATTCGCAAAAGAAGCTGAATCAGTTCAACTATTTAAGGACCTTGAGAAGAAAATTAAACTTGTCTATACACCACTTCATGGAACTGGTGCAGATATGGCTAAAAAAGTTCTTACTGAAACAGGATATGATGCATCATACGTAGATGTTCAAATGGAACATGATCCATATTTTAAATCACTTACTCTTCCAAACCCAGAAGATCCAAATGCCTTTAAACTCGCAGAAGAACTAGGTCTAAAAGTTCACGCTGACCTCCTAATCGCAACTGACCCAGATGCTGATAGAGTTGGTATTGGTGTATACCATGAAGGTAAATACCACTATTTAACTGGTAACCAAACAGGTGCACTCCTTCTCTATTTTAGACTTTCAAAAGAAAAAGAAATGGGAATTTTACCAAAGAAAGGTAAAGTATTTAACACAATCGTAACATCAGAACTCGGTGCACAAATCGCAAGATCATTTGGTTTTTCAGTATTCTCAACTCTTACAGGATTTAAGTTCATCGGTGAACAAGCAAAGCTCCTTGAAGGCACTGATACTGAATTCATCTTCGGTTATGAAGAATCATATGGCTATATTATTAAAGACTATGTAAGAGATAAAGATTCAATTCAATCACTTCTTGCAATCGCAGAAATGGCTAACTACTATCTCGTTAAAGAAAATAGAACACTTGTAACTGTACTTGATGAAGTATACAAAAAGTATGGATACTACAAAGAATACACAAGAAATATGTTCTTTGAAGGAGTAGAAGGCCCAGCTAAGATGGCAAAGATTACTGATTATTTCAGAAATGCTAATATTACTAAACTTGGTGGAATTGATATTCTCTTTAAAGAAGACTATAAACTATCTAAGAGAGTTCAACTACAGTCACAACTTCAATCTAAAATTACTCTTCCTAAATCAGATGTAATTAAATATGTTTTAGATAATGATGGATTCGCAGTTATAAGACCATCTGGAACAGAACCAAAACTAAAGGTATATTATTCAGTTAAATCATCTTCAATGGAAGATGCAGAAAAACTAGTTAATAAAATAGATTCAGAAATCGGATCTATCATAGATACAGTATCTAATGCTTAATCTATTACTAGTTGAAGTCTGGGTAAAAATAACTGTAATAGCCGCTATTGTTTTAATATTCTTTATTATTACAGTCTTAAATATAAAGACTAAAAAACCAGCTGACTGCATAGATGAAGATTCTAAATGTAATACATGTCTTATGAATTGTATTCATAATACAAATAAAAATATCGATGAACAAGATTCTAAACAATAGTTGGGATGAAATATTAAAAGATGAATTTCAAAAACCATATTTCATAAATCTTGAAAAAAGAATAGATGATGAATATGAGAAATTCACATGTTTCCCAGAAAAAGACAATATCTTTAATGCCTTTAGATATACAGACTATAAAGACATTAAAGTGGTTATACTCGGTCAAGACCCATATCACAATGATGGTGAAGCAATGGGTCTTTGCTTTAGTGTGCCTGAAAACATCAAACTTCCGCCAAGCTTAAAAAACATCTATCAAGAACTAAGAAGTGATACAGATTGCATAAATCCAAAATCAGGCGATTTATCTAACTGGACAAAAGAAGGAGTGTTTTTACTTAATACCACTCTTACAGTAAGAAAAAATATGCCTCTTTCACATAAAGGACTTGGTTGGGAAGAATTTACTGACACAGTAATTAGTATCATTAATAAAAAAACTACTCCTGTAGTATTTATACTCTGGGGTAGTAATGCAAGAAGTAAAAAACCACTTATTAACACTAATTTCCATTATGTAATTGAATCAGCCCATCCATCACCACTTTCAGCATATAATGGTTTTTTTGGTTCAAAACCATTTAGTAAGGCTAATAAATTCTTAATGGAACATGAGATTGAACCAATTGATTGGAGTGTGATAGAATGAAACTTAAAAAACTTGTGCTTGCTGCAATACTTTCAGCATTATCAATCGTTCTTTATGAATTCTTAAATATTAAAATTCCGCCAACATCTACCATAATCACCATCTCAATTGGTATCATACCAATATTTTTTATTGCTTATTATTGTGGCCCATTCTATTCTATAGTCTCTGCAGTAATAATCGATATACTTGGATTTTTCCTCTTTGGAAGTGCATCCAATCCATTTATGATTGGGTTTACCATAAACGCATTCTTAAGCGGACTATTCTTTGGTGTATTCTTAAAATATAGAAAACTATTTGGTGGTAAACTTGGAAAAGTATTAATACTAATATTAGAACTCATTGTTTCACTTATCTTAATTCCAATCTTTGCGGTTCATATGTATAATAACTATATTCCAAAAAAATATACATTTGAAAGTGTTGTCTATGTTGTATCAATCGCATCATTTATTCTAAATATTGCAGTCATCATCTATTCATTATTTGTAAGAAGTGATGAAGATTCAACTCTAATCGCTCTTTCATATATCACATATCAAGTGATATGTTCACTCATTTTAACTCCAATATGGATAGAATCATATTATAAAGTTGATTTTATGGCACAGTGGATCACAAGGCTCATCTCAGTTCCAATCACAACACTAATCTATGCAATGCTTACAAGATTAATACTAATCCCACTTAAGGCAAGATTCAAAGTAATTAAGGATTAAAACTATGAAAAAGATTATTATTGTGACTGGTGCACTCGCAACAGGAAAATCAACATATTCAAATATTCTATCAAAAAGATATAATATTCCAGTATTAAATAAAGATGATATAAAAGAAAAACTATCTGATATATTTGGTTTTAGTAATAGGGAAGAAAATTTAAAACTATCTCATGCAACATATGAGGTTATGAAATACAGCCTAAATAAAACAATAGAATCAAATAGTTCTATTATTCTTGAAGCTAATTTCCACACTGAAGAAGTAGAAGAACTAGTTAAAATTTTAGATTCATCTAGCTATGATTATATATTCTTAGTTTTAAGCGCTGATATAGATATCCTTTATGATAGATATATAAAACGTTCAAAGGAAAACAGACACCCATGTCATCTTTCTGGGATTAAATCATATGATGAATTTAAAAACTATATTGAAATCAATAATGAGATTGAGTATCCAACAAATAATATTAGAATAAACGCAAATGATTTTAGCTTCGAGAAGAATACTACTCTATTTAAAATGATAGATAGTTTTATAAACAAAGAATAGATATAACATTAAAAGTCTAGTTTGTTAACTAGGCTTTTTTTATAACATCATTAAATAAATCTCTATATACATCTTTCTCTTTTATTTCGGTAATAGTAGTTATTCTATTTCCGGCATCTTTAATAGATGCTCCTGAGTGATATAATTTCTCATTTTCAGTATCAAAGTCAATTATT